>CAIUDK010000314.1 GCA_903897875.1 uncultured Hyphomicrobiales bacterium | reverse complement strand
GCTCCACCACCTCACCGCCAGTACATTGCAAAATTCGGTTGCCAGCAGTGTTCAACAGATTAACTTCTTTTATTTCTGCAGCGCCATTTCCGAAACTATTGGCTTGCTCAAGATTAAATGAAAACACTTGCAGTTTATTTCGCAAATCGGATTTATTCACAACTTCCCAGCGCGGATCGTGTTGAATAAAATCTTTACTCAGGTCCGTCGATGTAGGAAAAATCGATTTATTTTTACTATTTTTCGCAATGGCGCCTTCATAATAAGAAGCAAGATAAGCTTCGGAAACAATTTTCGGATGACCGCTCACATTAATCTTCCCGCGCTCCAGCCAGATAACCTTATCGCATAGGTTTATTATCGCGCCCGTATCGTGACTAACGAATAAGACAGTGCCATGCTCCATGAAATTCCGCAAAAACCGCATGCACTTCTGTGTAAAAAACGCGTCCCCAACTGCTAAAGCCTCATCAATAACAAGTATGTTCGCATTTACATGGGCGATAACCGCAAATGCCAAACGCACTATCATCCCACTAGAATAAGTTTTGATCGGTTGCTCAATAAAGTCACCAATATCGGCAAACGCTGCGATATCGTCATATCTAGCGTCGATTTCCTCTCTGCTAAGTCCTATGACTGCGGCATTCAAGTAAATGTTCTCGCGCCCCGTAAATTCCGGATTAAATCCGGAACCAAGTTCAAGCAACGCCGCAATTCGTCCGTTCGTCTGAACATTTCCGTTCGTCGGATGAAGCGTGCAGCAAATCATTTGTAGCAGGGTGGATTTACCGCTCCCGTTGCGCCCGATAATGCCAACCGTTTGACCCTTTTTGACTTCGAACGAGACATCCTTCAGAGCCCAGAAATCCCGGTAGTACTGCTTAGGTGAAAAACCTAACGAACGCTGGATATGAGGTAAGACAAACTGTTTGAGTCGATCGCGTGGTTGATCATAAATCTGGTAGCACTTGCCAAGGTTTTCGACTTTGATAGCAATTTCAGAGGACATCGGCAAATCCTTTCCGTGTCTTCTGGAACCAGGCGAATCCTAACCAGGCAATAAAAGCAGTTGAGAGGCAATAAACACTTAGTACCTGGGAGTTAGGAATCTTTCCCCAGTAGAGTACGTCCCTGGTCATTTCAATTACCGGACTCATTGGGTTAAGGTAAAGAATGTAGCGGTAATTTTCAGGCAGTGCGCTGGCGGGATAGAAGACGGGGCTCATGAACATCAGTACAGAAGTTACTACACTGATGATTTGCGACACGTCACGCAAATAAACACCTAACGAGGCCAGACACCAACTCAACCCCATGATTAACATTAAAAAGGGAATTACGACCAATGGCAGAAGTAAGGCAGTCACGTGAGGTACGCCAAAAAAAAAGCCATAGGCCAGAAACCACACTGCGAGGCTAATGAGCGTATGAAACAAAGCGGATATCAGAGTGACGGCCGGAAGGATTTCTAGCGGGAATACGACCTTTTTTACGTAGTTGACGTTTGAAAGGATAAGACTCGGTGATCGATTTATGCATTCTGCAAATAGATTGAACATCATCAATCCTGCAAAAAGCACTAAAGCAAATTCAGTTTTAGAGCTACTGCCGGAACCCCAACGCGCTTGGAATACCACGCTGAAAACAATGGTGTAAACCGCGAGCATTAAAAGTGGGTTGAAGAACGACCATAAGATACCCATGACGGAACCTCGATAGCGTCCCAGCACCTCGCGCTTGGCCGAGGCCTTAATAAGTTCGCGGTTACGCCAAAGACTGGAAATCATTTCGCTTGGCGATGCTGAGAAGTTGCGCATCAGCTAGCATTCTCCGCGCAACAAAAAGCTTTAAAGATCATACGTATCCCTTTGGATTGTCCTTCTGCCAGCACCAGTGGTCTTGGCACATTGCGTTTAAATCACGCTCTGCTCTCCAGCCTATAAGCTGCATGGCCAAGCGCGGGTCGGCATAACAAGCGGCCACATCACCCGGGCGGCGCGGCCCGATGCGATAAGGCACAGGATGGCCGCTGGCGGATTCAAAGGCTTTGATGACATCGAGCACGCTGTGACCCGAGCCGGTGCCCAGGTTCACTGCCGTGCACTGTGGTCGGTCAAGCGCTTCAAGCGCCTTGAGGTGGCCTAGCGCTAGATCGACCACATGGATGTAATCGCGCACCCCGGTGCCATCCGGCGTGTGGTAGTCGTTGCCCCAGACGTTGAGATACTCCCGCCGGCCTACGGCAACTTGCGCCACATAAGGCATGAGGTTGTTGGGCGTGCCATGTGGGTCTTCGCCAATCAGCCGACTCTCGTGCGCCCCCACAGGGTTGAAGTAGCGGAGTATGGCAATGCGCCAATCGGGATGGGCGCGGTACACATCCCGCAGCATGTCCTCGATAACCAGTTTGCTGCGCCCATAAGGGTGAGTGGCCGATAGCGGGTGATCTTCCGTCAAAGGCAAGCGTTGAGGCTCGCCATAAACGGTTGCAGAAGAACTGAAAACCAGGATAGAGACACCACAGTTCTGCATGGCTACAAGAAGGCGTTGGGTGCCGACGACGTTGTTGTCGTAATAAAGGAGCGGTTTTTCAACTGAATCACCAACCGCCTTCAAGCCAGCGAAATGAAGAACAGCATCACACTCGCTCTGCAGCAATACGGCCTCTATAGCCTCTTGATCTCGAATATCGCCTCTGACTATGGTTATCTTACGTCCAGTAATTTGCTCGACCCGCCTGAGTGCTTCAGGGTGACTATTGCTGAAATTATCAAAAACTACGACGCCGTAGCCTTCGTTTAAAAGCTCTACTGAAGCGTGTGATCCGATGTATCCCGCACCCCCTGTTACCAATATCGTCGATTTGTTGCTCACAACTTTTTCAAAAAAATAGATATCCAAATACCGAAATTGCCTAGGTCTGTCTGGCGGTAAATTTTTAATCTTCTGAATCTATTTATTCTTTGTACGAAGGCTGATTTCCGAAAATCGACGAATTCATCAAAAATCTTTTGATTTTCTTTAGTTAGGACATGGTATGCATATCCGAGTGATTTAATATTTCTATCGTTGTAGTCTTTGAATCTTCCTATCAAAAGAAGGTAGACTCGATAGAGCTTGGCACGCAATGTGATGTTGCATCCGACACTGTTTGATTCATGCTGTCGATATCGGATGCTTGGCTTTGAGTCGTAGATGACTCGACCACCAACTCCCGTTGTTAGAAGATACATCCACCAATCGTGCGTAATTGCTGGAATGTTTTTCCCTACCTGGACGGCGATGTCTCGTACGTTACGATTGAAGGTCATCGTATTCGCACCGCCGATGCATTGGACAAGCGCGTTTGAAAAGCTCGGAGCTCGAGTAAAAAGAGGCGATTTTCCTATCTCATTATTCGATTTATCGACTACGATCGTTCTTGAGCAATACAAACTTGGAATGCTTTGATCGACATCGCCAAGGGCCTGGATAGCATTCTCTAACTTATCTTGGTTCCAGATGTCATCCTGATCGGAAAATGCAAAATAGTCCGCGCTGATAGACGAATCACACGTCAAGGATAAGAAGTTTTCGACAAAGCCCTTTTGGGGTCCTTTTCGTACGCTTACTCGACCTTGCTCGAATCTTTTCGAAAATCTTTCCAATATCCGTCGCGACTCTTCGCAGTCACCATCGTCTGAAACGTATAGCTTCCAGTTCTTATGGGTTTGCCGCGCAATCGACTCGAGCTGCTCTTCGAGAAAGTGCTTGCCGTGATAGATGCAGAGAATAATTGCAACGCTTGGCGCTACGGGCAAAGAGACCGCACTTGGCCGTACAAGCTGCAATCTAGCTGTGCTTACTGGCGACTTACCCGGAAGTCGTGGAAATTCATCTCCATCGCGTTTGAATCTAGCTTCTGTTGATTTCATCAGTATCCACGAAGAATTTTGCCCAAAACTGGGGGGCTGCCCCCCCCTGGATTCCGATAACCCGAGGAGGCGAAGCAAAATTATTTTTCTAGCAGGGAGATCTTTGGGTGCATTCACATAAGAAAAAAAACCTCCTCTTCTTATGAAAGCTGTACTGATATGCCTTACCAAGATCCTTCAGACGTTAGATTATGAAGTTGGCAAAACATTTTGAGAACCAGATTCACCTACGAATCTT
>CAIUDK010000313.1 GCA_903897875.1 uncultured Hyphomicrobiales bacterium | reverse complement strand
CCAAAATCACCAGATCGAAAACAAACAACGCCATGCGGCGGCGCGCTTCGATTGTGTTGGCGGCGGTTGTGACGCGATAGCCCTGTTCATTGAGATAGCGCGACATCAACGAGCGAATGCGCCGATCATCATCAACCAACAAAAGATGCGCTGCATCATCGGGCAGAAGTACACGGCGCTCGCCGCGGGGCGAAACCATCGTGGGGTTGTCGGCGTTCAACGGGCTGGCCTTTGTTGTGCCGAGCCTTCAGGCCAAACAAGTGCGGACACATGCGCCCGATCTGACGGGTCGATCATGGCGAGAAAAAACTGGATCATATGACCGCGCGCCTCGCAGGGCAGACCTTCTAGCGCATGGGCAAAGCGTTCCGACTGTAATTGTGCCAAATCCATCGCCAAGCGACGCCCTTCCGCTGTGGGATATAAATGGCGCTGGCGGCGATCATTCACGCCGGCGCGCGATTCCACAAAGCCCTCATCGAGAAGTTCTTTGAGCACACGCCCCAAGCTCTGCTTGGTGATGCGCAAAATATCCAACAGCTCAGCAATGGTCAGGCCCGGTTGCCGGGTGACAAAATGCACCACACGATGATGGGCGCGGCCAAAGCGATAGGTCTCTAAAATGCGATCCGCATCGCCCACAAAGTCGCGATAAGCGAAAAACAGCAGTTCGATGAGATCGAACATCGGCGCAGGATCTCGCAAAGGATCAGACAACTGTCCCTCGAGCCGATTGGGTTGTGTGTCAGTCCTTGCCGAAACGTCCGGCGAAAGCTCAGGGTCTAAAAATGGATTCATCGCAGATCCATGCACCAAGCAAAGCTAATTACGACAGCTTTGTTGACATATTTCAGGTGAATTGATAGTCGTCAAGCCCCGTACGAAATCAATATGTCTAGAAGATGAGCCTCTTAGCTGAACCTCTTGGCTAGTGTAGGATCATCCTCGGGTGCCTAACCAATTCCGGGCCCGGTCCTGTGCCGGCTCCGATGATGGAGCAAATGATGTCAGTCTTGCCTTTCGATCAGCGCGACGGTTTCATCTGGATGAACGGCAAGATGGTGCCTTGGTCGGATGCTAAGTTGCATGCCCTCTCCCACGGCCTTCACTACGGCTCCTCGGTATTTGAGGGCGAGCGCGCTTACGGCGGCCAGATCTTCAAGATCTCGGAACATTCCGAGCGCTTCCGCAACTCAGCCGAAATTCTCGATTTCACAATTCCTTACTCTGTCGAAGAGCTCAACACAGCCAAGCGTTTGGTGGTTGAACAAAACGGCATGCAGAATTGCTACGTGCGCCCGATTGCGTGGCGCGGTAGCGAGATGATGGCAGTGGCCGCCCAAAACGCCAAGATCCATGTCGCGATTGCGGTTTGGGACTGGCCAAGCATGTTCAATGTCGAAGAAAAAATGCGCGGCATTCGTCTCGACATCGCCGATTATCGTCGCCCAGATCCATTGACCGCACCATGCCAGTCAAAGGCCGCTGGTCTTTACATGATCTGCACCATCTCCAAGCACCGCGCTGAGCGTAAGGGCTATGCTGATGCGCTCATGCTCGATTGGCAGGGCCGCGTTGCAGAATGCACCGGCGCCAATGTGTTCTTCACAAAGGATGGCGTCATTCATACGCCGATTGCCGATTGCTTCTTGGACGGCATCACACGCCGCACCGTGATTGGTCTGGCCAAGGCGCGCGGCATTGAAGTTGTTGAACGCCGCATTATGCCTGAAGAATTAGCCACTATGGATGAATGTTTCATCTGCGGCACAGGCGCAGAAGTGACACCCGTGTCAGAGGCTGGCCCGTACAAATTCACACCGGGCAAAATCTCACTGACCTTGATTGAAGATTATTCCAATGCCGTGAACACCAAAGTGTTCGCTTAAAGGCCACGCGAAAGCGGCGACCTAAAAACAAAAAAGGCCAGCTGTTGAAGCTGGCCTTTTTATTTGTCTCTGCAAATCTCTAATCGAACAAGCTCGACACGCTCTCTTCACGTGCTGTGCGGGCAATCGCTTCGCCAATCAAAGGCGCAATCGAGATCACGCGGATGTTCTTGGACACGCGCACAGCCTCGGTTGGCTGGATGGAATCGGTGACGACCAATTCCTTCAACTTAGAAGATGTGATGCGCGCCACAGCGCCGCCCGACAACACGCCATGCGTGATATAGGCCGACACATCCTTGGCACCCTTAGCCAGCAAGGCTTCGGCCGCATTGCACAGCGTGCCGCCTGAATCCACAATGTCATCGACGAGGATGCAGGATTTGCCTGACACATCACCGATGATGTTCATCACTTCGGACTCACCAGCGCGCTCGCGGCGCTTATCAACAATGGCGAGCGGCGCATCAATGCGCTTGGCCAGCGCACGTGCACGCACCACACCGCCCACGTCAGGCGATACAACCATCAGATTGCGTGGATCGTGACGTTCCTTCAAATCACGCACCATGACTGGCGCGCTGTAGAGGTTGTCGGTTGGGATATCGAAGAAGCCCTGAATTTGGGCGGCATGGAGATCCAGCGTCAAAACGCGATCTGCACCTGCATGGGTGATGAGATTGGCGACCAGCTTGGCTGAGATCGGTGTGCGTGGGCCGGGCTTACGATCTTGGCGGGCATAGCCGAAATAAGGAATCACCGCTGTGATACGGCGGGCCGAGGCGCGGCGCAGCGCATCGGTCATAATCAGCAATTCCATCATGTGATCGTTGGTGGGGAAAGACGTCGACTGGATGATGTACGTGTCCTTGCCGCGTACATTTTCCTGAATTTCAACGAAAATTTCCATGTCAGCGAAGCGTCGGACCTGACATTTGGTCAAAGGCACGCCCAAATAGGCCGCTATGCCCTCGGTTAGCGCGTGGTTTGAATTTCCGGCTAAAATTTTGATTGCTTCCGCCATGATATCCTCCAACGCGT
>CAIUDK010000312.1 GCA_903897875.1 uncultured Hyphomicrobiales bacterium | reverse complement strand
CTATCAAGAGCGGGATTTGAAACCGACAACCGATCTTCGCGCCGTTTTCAAAGGTGTGCTCGCCGACCAACTTGGATTGTCACCAGCCGTGCTGGCAACGAAAGTTTTCCCCGGCTCACAAAGCATTGCGCCACTCAAAGGGCTCATTGCCTGATGGCTGATTTATTCGTCCTTACCAGCAATCGGCTTGGCATAAGACAATTCTAGATCCCACGGGAAATAGATCCATGTGTCTTGCGACACTTCGGTGATGAACGTGTCCACCAAAGCGCGGCCCAATGGCTTGGCATAGACTGTTGCCATATGTGCTTTGGGCAGCATTTCGCGCAGAACCTTTGCGGTGGAGCCCGTGTCGACCAGATCATCCACAACCAAAATGCCAGCACCTTGCGTTGCCAGAAGTTCAGGCGAGACACCCTTGAGCACTTTGAGTGCGCCCTGCTTGGTCTCGTCATAGCTGGCGATGCAAACGGTTTCGATCACACGCAGGTTCAATTCACGCGCAACGATAGCAGCTGGCACAAGCCCGCCCCGTGTCACGCAGACAATCGTCGTGAATTGTTCAATCGAGTTAAGCCGCCATGCCAGAGCACGGGCGTCGCGATGAAACTGTTCCCAAGACACTGGAAAGATTTTTTGGGGTGCGGCTGACATTATTTGCGCTCTGCGGTGAGTCTGGCAATCATCGCGTTGATCTCAACACGTGCGCCTTCTAATTGCCCAGCATCCTTGCAGCGCGCAACGATCTGATTGCGGAATTTGCCATCCACCATCGATGGGTAAGACCCAATCGATACATCAGGAAACCGCTCGGCCAATGCGCCCAAATCTTGCGCATAAGCGCCTTCAGGCAGATCATGTGCATCAAAATTTTCGATGATCATGCGGGTGCCGGTTTCAAGATCCTTGGCGGCAGAATCGAGCATGGCTTGCATGATGGTGGGCACGCCAGCCATCACAATCACATTACCGATACGAAAGCCCGGAATGCGCGACATGGGATTTTCCACCAATGTCCCGCCCACAGGTATGCGCGCCATGCGACGGCGCGCTTCGTTCAAATCTTCTGGTTTCAGGCGCTGCAACAGAATGTCGATGATGCGCTGATCTTCATAAAGCTCGACACCAAAGGCTTTTGCCACTGCATCTGCGGTGATGTCATCATGTGTGGGGCCAATGCCGCCGGTGGTAAACACGTAAGTGTAGCGATGGCGCAACGCATCGAGTGCTGCCACAATGTCATCTTGAACGTCGGGCACAATGCGCACTTCAGACAGATCAATGCCGATGGCAGACAGATAATCGGCAATATAGCCGATGTTCTTATCCTTTGTGCGGCCTGACAGAATCTCGTCACCAATGACGAGAACGGCAGCTGTGATTGTTTTTGTTTTTGGCTCGCTCATCAAACGCTCCGCTCATAAGCAACATTGGTGCGCGTGCGCATCACTTCTTTGTAACCACAAGCCACCAATTGTCGGCCCAGATCGCTTTCCGCGCGCGAATGGGAATATTCCATCAGCAGCAATTTTGGCCAGACAGACGATGGCGCGTCTTTCAAAAACGGCTCGAGAATGAGATCTTCCGCACCTTCAACATCAAGCTTCATCACATCCACATGCGTGAGGCCCTCTTCTTCCATCAGCGTGCTCAAGGCTTTGGCTGGCACGCGAATTTGCTCACCTGCCGCATCCGCATTGACGATCCGCATCGAGGTCTCACCACGATTTTTTGCCGCAACAAACAAAGTGATGTCACCATCCTTGTCAGCAATGGCGCAGTTGAGCGCTTTGACCCAAGCAAAGCCGTTCTGGCGAATGTTGTAGACAAGACGTTCGAAAATTTCTGGCTGCGGCTCAATCGCCAACAGCCGCGCTGTGGGGCCAGTGAGCGCTGCCGAGAACAACGTATAGCCGCCAATATTGGCACCAATATCAATCACCACAGCATTGGCATGCAGGCGCTGGCGCACCACATCGCGCTCAATGGGGTCAAAATATTGCGGCGTGAACAAAATCCGCTTTTCGCAAACGTTGTTATAGGGATAGAGGCGCATATGGGCGCCCAAAGCATCCACATCCAAAGGCCGACCGTTGAGCAAGCGCACAGCAATGCCGCGCAGCAGAAAAGCGCAGCGCTTGCCTAGCCAGCTGGTTGAACAGGCCCGCGTGGCACGCAACAGCGTCGCCAGCAGCGGGGTTGGGGCATAAAGACCAAAGGCTGAGGAATCGTTGGGGTTGGCATTACGCATAAGATCGTCCGCAAAAGGGGGTGTCTGCCAGCTTCTAGCATTGCAGGACGCCCAGAGCCACCCAATCTGGCTCAAACCCCACAGGCAGGCTTCTGATAGGGCTGCACCGCTAGAATTATCAGGCTGTGCTGGCGGCAAAAAGTGGACACAAGCCCTTTTTTGCGCAATGACCATCGCCAGATACGGAAAGCCGTCGCCCGCTATGGCGGGGGCTATTGCGGGACAATTTGTATGATTTTCGTCGACGCCGAGACAGCACAGGGCCGCAGAACCGGCCAAATCAAGCTTCACGGAGAGGCTGCCTTTGCCGCTATGCGCAAGGCCGGCCGGCTTGCGGCTGAAGCTTTGGACATGCTGACGGCTGAAGTTCAGCCCGGAATCACCACCCTCGCGCTCGACAAAATGGCGTTCGACTTCGCCATGGCCCACAACGCCTACCCTGCCCCGCTGGGCTATCGGGGTTTTCGCAAATCCATCTGCACCTCCATCAACCACGTCGTCTGCCACGGCATTCCCGATGAAAAGCCGCTCCGTGATGGTGACATCGTCAATATCGACGTGACCTTGATCGTTGATGGCTGGCATGGCGACTCAAGCCGCATGTATTTGGTGGGCGATGTGCCCCGTCGCGCCCAACGCCTCGTCGAAGTCACCTATGAGTGCTTGATGCGCGGCATTGCGGCTGTGCGTCCGGGCGCCACAACGGGCGACATCGGCGCTGCCATTCAAGAATATGCTGAGGCTGAGCGCTGTTCAGTGGTCCGCGATTTTTGCGGTCATGGCCTTGGTCAATTGTTCCACGATGAGCCCAACATTCTGCACTATGGTCGCAGAGGCGAAGGCGTGGAACTCAAGCCCGGCATGTTTTTCACCATCGAGCCCATGATTAACTTGGGACGCCCGCAGGTGAAAGTTTTATCGGATGGTTGGACGGCGGTCACAAGAGATCGCTCGCTGACTGCGCAATTTGAGCATACGATTGGCGTGACTGAGTCTGGCGTAGAAATTTTCACTCTCTCTCCCGAGGGCTTCCATCAGCCACCTTATGAGAGAACAATTGCATAGGGTTACCTATGAACGACGACGGAATTCCTGATTATTATAAAACGCCGCAAGAAATAAAGCCTAACCAAAAGCCTTCGTCCAAAAAGCAATCCGCCAACGAGAGCGCGCAGCCTGAGCCACATTATGTTGGCCATCGCGAGCGCTTGCGTGAACGCTTTTTGGAAAGCGGCGAACAGGGCCTGCCCGATTATGAGCTGCTAGAGCTGATGTTGTTTCGCGCCATGCCACGCCGGGACGTGAAGCCTGTCGCCAAAGCACTCATTGCGCGCTTTGGGTCCTTTGCCGAAGTGCTGGGCGCGCGTCTCGAATTACTGTGCGAAATTGATGGCGTGGGCGATTCGGTGGCGCTCGATATCAAACTCATGGAAGCAGCAGCCCGCAGATTGGCGCGCGGTGCCATTCAAAAACGCCCGGTCCTGAGTTCATGGAGCAGCGTCATTGAATATTGCCGCACAGCCATGGCGTTTGAAGATCGCGAAGTGTTTCGCATTTTATTTTTAGATAAGCGCAATTGCCTGATTGCAGATGAAGTGCAGGGTTTAGGAACGGTTGACCATACGCCAGTTTATCCAAGGGAAGTTGTGCGCCGCGCGTTGGAATTAAGTGCGACGGCGATCATTCTGGTGCACAATCATCCATCAGGAGATCCAACTCCCTCTACGGCAGATATTCGCATGACACATGACATAGCCAATATGTCTAAGCCTTTAGGCTTAACAGTGCATGATCATATTATTGTGGGCCGTCAGGGACACGCGAGTTTTCGTGGCTTAAATTTGCTTTAAAGTTTAGAAAAACTAAATTGGATACGAGTCATTTACGAGTGTGACTGGAACTCGCCGTTAAGCCGCATGGATTAGCGTTACGCATGTTTTTCAAAGGCACATTTTAATGCAACAGACACAGCTAGATCATGCGCTCATTCAAAAACGGTCAGGCAAGTTCTTGCGCGTGGCACTTGTGGCATCGTTGGCGCTGGTCAGTGTTGTGGTCTCTCTGGTCTGGCTGCAGATACTAGATTCAAGTAGCGATGATATTGATATTAAAATCCTTATTATAAAATATGGGTTCGCATGTCTCGTATCAGCCTTGGCTCTGTTCGTGGGTTATACGACATTTGCAACAACGCGACGCCTTGCTGAGAGCGAGGCGCTCGCCAATCGTTTGGCGGGACACGACACATTGTCAGGTCTGCCCAACCGTCTCTTATTTTCGCAAAATATTGACGATGTTTTGAACCAAGCCACCAAACGCACAAGTGGTTCGGCTCTTTTCTACATCGACCTTGATCGCTTCAAAGAGATCAACGACACATTGGGTCATGATGCTGGCGACGCTGTCATTGTAGCAGTCGCCTCGCGTATCCAAAGCGTGATGCGCAAAGGCGATTATTCCGCCCGCTTTGGTGGCGATGAATTTTCTTTATTCTTAAGTGACATCCGCAGCTTGCGTGATTGTGAGATGATCGCCAAGCGGCTGCTGGATGCGATACGCGTTCCCCTCACTGTGCGCGGTGTGAAAGTGGCGGTGAGTGCGTCCATCGGCATTGCCATGCGCCCCAGCGACGCGGCTGATCGTCAAACCCTGATGCGCTTGGCGGATCTTGCGCTTTACCGCGCCAAAAAAGATGGGCGCAATCGCTTCGCCTTTTTTGAACCCAGCATGGATGAGGATCTCAACCGCCGAAAGGCCGCCGAAGATGAATTGCGGCTGGCGATTGAAGGGGGAGAAATTACAGTCTCCTATCAACCGATCTTCAATTCAGATGGCCGCACGATTGTGGCTGTGGAGGCGCTGGCGCGCTGGAACCATCCCACCAAGGGCCAGATCTCTCCCGATCATTTTATCAAACTGGCTGAAGAGCGAAATCTCATTGTGCCGTTGGGTGATTGGGTGTTGCGCCGCGCCTGTAAGGATGCGCGCGCGTGGCCGGGGCTGCGCATTGCTGTGAATGTTTCGCCGATCCAATTCCGCAATCGTGCCTTTGTTGAAACGATTCAACAAGCCATCAACGACACCGGCTTTGATCCCTATCGGTTAGAGTTGGAAGTGACCGAAGGTGTGGTTGTCGACAACATCGAACAGGCTGAAGCCGCCATGTCGCAATTGCGCAGCATGGGCGTGCGGATTGCGCTCGATGATTTTGGCTCTGGCTATTCCAGTCTCATTTATTTGCGCCGCTTCGCGTTTGATAAAATCAAACTGGATCGCATGTTCTTGCACTCTGTCACCACCAATGAAGACAAAGTGGTGCTACAATCGATCACCCAATTGGGCCGCGGGCTTGGCCTGACTGTCACCGCAGAAGGGATTGAGACCACCGCTCAACATGAATTGCTGCAATCGCTGGGCTGCCACGAAATGCAGGGATTCTTGTTCTCAAGACCGGTCGATGCGGCTGAGATTACGCGCATGATTGCGGGCACTCATGCTACGACTATGGCGAGAGATGAGGCGCCTAAGCTGCATATCGTATCAGGTTGATGCGGCTTTGAGGCGCGCCAATGCATCTGGCGTATCGAGATCAACAAGCACTGACGCATCGTGGATTGGCGTTTCAACAACATGGGCTGCAGACGCAATCAGCGCACGCGCCCCCGCATCGCCGGTCATGGTCAGCGCCTTTTGAAACAACGAGCGACCAAGGAGTGCAGGATTGCCGCGCTGCCCTTGATAGAGCGGCACAACAGCATCGGGCTGCTCGGCCACAAACGCATCAATGAGTTGATTGAGCGTTGCGGCTGACACCAGAGGCATATCGCCCAGCAAAACCAAAACACCCTGCACATCATCTGGCAAAGCGCTCAGGCCAACCCTCAGAGACGACGCAAGCCCTGTGGCATAATGAGGATTGTGCACAAAGGTGACATCGCAATTTGCTAGCGCCGCGCGCACCGCCTCTTGTGCATGGCCAGTGACCACAAAAATCGGGCGCGCCTGCGAGGCCAATGCGGCATCAACCACATGACGCACTAAGGGCGTACCATTGAGTTCGGCCACGAGTTTAGTGGCCCTGCTCTCACCATCGGCTGCCCGCCAGCGCGACGCTGTGCCAGCACCAAGAACGATGGCGGCAACGCTAGACATTTGATTTCACATCTTTTGAATTGGCGTCTTTTGGCAAGGATCCACCCTCACGCGGCTGTGGGCGCGAGATGATTTCCATCAGCAAACCACCAACACCCATGGCGCGAATATCGGCCGCTGAAACCGTGAGCCCTGCCAGCAAACGCTGCAACACCCAATCAAAGCCATTCTCCACCGGCGAGCGCGCACAACCGGGCGCCCCCAGAATCGGGATGCCATCGGCCAAAGTGCCAAACAACAAGAGATTGCCCGGATCAACCGGCATGCCCAATTGCTCAATGCACCCACCGCTGGCCTCTAGGGCTGCTGGAATAACGTCGCGTCGGTCCGTGATGGCAGAGGCGCCAAACACAATCACAAGGTCCACAGCGGGCGCCATGACCTGCATGGCTGAACTCAGCGCTTCTGTCTCATGGGGCACACGAACTTCAGCGACGATCTCGGCCTGAGCAATGCGCAAGCGCTCGGCCAAAACACGCAGGGTTTTATCCACCACAGATGTTTTTAGGCCCGGCAAGAGTGTCGAGATAACGCCAATCCGCAAAGGCTGAAAGGGTGCAATGGCAATCTGCACATCGCCCAAAATATGCAGCGCTTTGTTGACGAGCTTTTCTGGAATCGCAAAGGGAATGATCTTCACAGTTGCAACCATTTCACCCGCCACCACGGCGCGATAGCGCGGCAGAGTGGCGATGGTGACGCGTTCATCAAGCGCATTGACGCGATCAATCACTTTGGGCTCAAGCGTCAACAAACCATCGGCTTTGGCAAACAGATTGCTGCGGCCCGTAAAGGGCGTCTCGACACGAATATGTTCGCCAGCCAAAGCCTGCGCCAACATCAGGGCTGCGACATCTTCACCCACATCATCTTCGTCGAGATGCGCCACAACCACGTCGGCAATATCGGCGGCCTGTAAACGTGCAATATCTTGCGCGCTGATGCGCTCGCCTTTTTTCAACACCAAACCATCGCGCTTGATGGCATGGGCGACAATTGCGCCTTCGCTCAACTCAACTGGAACTGTACCAAATTTCACGCGCCCGCCTCCGAGCGTTTTGGCTTTTTGCGCAAAGCGCTGATGATCTCGCCCACAACAGACACAGCAATTTCAGACGGCGTCACCGAGCCAATATCGAGGCCGATAGGGGCATGAATACGCGCCAGTTGTTCCTGCGCAAAACCAGCAGCTTCCATACGCTCGACACGCTTGGCATGGGTTTTTCTGGAACCCAAAGCGCCAATATAAAAACAATCGGCGCGCAGAGCCGCGATCAGAGCCTGATCGTCAATCTTGGGATCATGCGTGAACAGGCCGACAGCCGTGTAGCGATCCAAACGCAGAGCAGGCAAGACATCATCGGGCCATTCGGCCAGAACTTTCACATCGGGAAAACGCTCAGGCGTCGCAAAGGCGGTGCGCGGATCGATGATCGTCATATCGAAGCCCGCAAGCTTTGCCATCGGGGCAAGCGCTTGCGTGATATGAACGGCACCAATCGCAATCAAACGCACAGGTGGCACTTGAATGGTCAGAAAATAAGCGCTGCCCTCAAAGTGAATCTGCGTGCTGCGGCCCATGCGCAACGCATCGGCCAGCGCCTCATGCAACGGATCAGCAGCAATGTCAGCGGCCTTCACCAGACGCTGCGCGCCAGTTTCAAGCTCAGTGACCAAAACAGCGGCACGGCGCGCGGCGCGCTCGGCATTAAGTGTGGAGAGAAGATCGAGACGCATTAATCCACACGCTCCACATAGACGCGAATACGCCCACCACAAGAAAGCCCAACCCGCCAAGCGGTCTCGTCAGCCACGCCAAATTCGAGCGTGCGCGCTTTGCCATCAACAATGACGTCGGCGGCCTCACTGACCACAGCGCCCTCAACACAGCCACCTGACACCGAGCCCAAAAACAGCCCGTCCTCATCAATGACCAGATGAGAGCCCACAGGACGCGGAGCCGAGCCCCATGTCTCAATGACAGTTGCTAGGGCAACCCCCTTGCCAGCCCGCCGCCAAGCCTCGGCTTGAGCCAGAATCGTGTCGTCACTCGCCAGCATCTTGGAGCCCTCAACGTCTCAAGCGTAATGTTTGGCCCAATATAGCGCTGCGTGGTGGGGTTTCACAATGGGAGGGGAGTGGTTGCAGATATACATAAATAAGATTGACATCCTATTTAATAGGTTTATATTCTTAGTATATGTTGATGGAGAATTTTCATGGACACCCGCTTTTCCGATCTTAAGCAAGCGCTGAATATCAGCCCACAACTGAATACCGACGAAATCATAAATAGTTTTTCGTTCCGAACTTTTTTGAGAACGGGTGAAGCACCGACCGCATCTTTGCTGATTGAAGCAGTTAAAATTATTAGAAAATTTAACGCTAACCAATCGCGCGTTCCTGCAGGCTCCCCAAACGGAGGGCAATGGATCGGCAATTCCGGATCAACAAGTAATGCACCATCATTCAGTGGTGACCTCACAGACATTGCAGGCGACATTCAATCAATCACAAGCAATTTGGATGAAATTTGTGAGAAGCTTTATGAGCGGGATATTTTCCAGTGCAGCATGGTTGGATTAGCCTCCTGCTATAATCAAGCGATGGCCCGTTTTGCTGCATGTCTACGTGGGCAACCCCTTCCGCCCTTTTCATATTGAGGACCCACCCCATGACCATCGCCACAAGACGGCTAACACTCACAACACCCAGCGGCAGCCGCCCCCTCGACATTCGCATTATGGCGCCTCAAGCTGAAGAAACAGGCTGGTCCTGCGCCTTTGAAATTGATTGGCCCGATGGGCTGGCTCGCAAAGCCGCTTACGGCGTCGATTCAGCCCAAGCCCTCATTTTAGCCCTGCAAATGGTCGGAATCTGTCTCTACACAAGCCAATATCATGCTGCTGGACAATTGAGCTTTGAAAAGCCGGGGCAAGGTTATGGCTTTCCTGGAACCTCAACAATAAGCGATCTTCTGCTTGGCGACGACAAACTCGCCTAAAGTTTGCCCTCCACAGGGCATATTGCCAAAAAGGCGCGCTTTGCCGCCAGCGGTGCCGGTGCTATAGCATCGCGGCAGAGGCTCAGGGCGTTCAAGCCCGCAGCCGCAAGCCCACAGCCAGACAAGAGGTCATTTTCATGCAGAAGATCAAGGTTGCCAATCCAGTCGTCGAAATGGACGGCGACGAAATGACCCGCATCATCTGGCATTTCATCAAAGAAAAGCTGATCCACCCTTATCTCGACCTCAACCTCGAATATTACGACCTGTCGGTTGAGAACCGCGATGCGACCAACGATCAGGTCACCATTGATTCTGCCGAGGCCACCAAGCGTCATGGCGTTGCTGTTAAGTGCGCAACCATCACCCCTGATGAAGGCCGCGTGAAGGAATTCAACCTCAAGGAAATGTGGAAGTCGCCAAACGGCACAATCCGCAACATCCTCGGCGGCACGATTTTCCGTGAGCCAATCATCTGCAAGAACGTGCCTCGCCTTGTACCGGGCTGGACACAGCCTGTGGTTATGGGCCGTCATGCGTATGGCGATCAGTACCGCGCGACCGATTTCAAAGTGCCCGGCAAGGGCCGCCTGACAATCAAGTTCGAAGGCGAAGACGGCACGGTGATCGAGAAGGAAGTGTTCAAGTTCCCAAGCGCTGGTATCGCAATGTCGATGTATAACCTCGACGATTCGATCCGCGACTTCGCACGCGCCTCGCTCAACTACGGTCTGCTGCGCAAGTACCCAGTCTACCTCTCCACCAAGAACACGATCCTCAAGGCTTACGATGGTCGCTTCAAGGACATCTTCCAAGAAGTGTTCGACACTGAGTTTGCTGGCAAGTTCAAGGCTCTCAACATCACCTATGAGCACCGCCTCATCGATGACATGGTTGCTGCTTGCTTGAAGTGGTCGGGTGGCTACGTCTGGGCTTGTAAGAACTACGATGGCGACGTGCAGTCTGACACTGTTGCGCAGGGCTATGGCTCACTCGGCCTGATGACCTCCGTGCTGATGACGCCAGACGGCCAGACCGTTGAAGCCGAAGCTGCACACGGCACAGTGACACGTCACTATCGCCAGCATCAGCAGGGCAAGGAAACATCGACAAACTCGATGGCATCGATCTTTGCTTGGACACGCGGCCTCATGCATCGCGCCAAGCTCGATGGCAACGACGCTTTGATGAAGTTTGCTGTCACCTTGGAAAAGGTCTGCATCGACACTGTCGAAGCTGGCTTCATGACCAAGGATCTCGCGCTGCTCGTTGGTGCCGATCAGAAATGGCTTTCAACCACAGGCTTCTTGGACAAGATCGACGAGAACCTGAAGAAGGCCATGGCTTAATAGCCGGGCGCAATCAACGCCGCACAGGAATAGAAAAAGGGCGCTTTATGCGCCCTTTTTTAATGCGCTGATTAGGGTGCGTCTGGGCAGCTTTGTCCCAAGGGCGGCAGAATGGCCACGTCATAGGTCCAGTTGGAACGCGTGCCAAAACGGGCTGCGACTTGTATCGTCGCACGACTTGGGCACAAGCGCGGAAACTGCTCTGCCAAGGACAAGTCTGGTCGCGTATGTTCCCAAATCGCCAAACCGCCCACGCCTTCACATGCGGCAATTTTCTCAGGCGACGACCAATTCCCAACCGAAAAATCCACCACATGCGGGCGCTGCGGCAGCCACAGCAAGGGCGACACCGCTGTGTTGTGATCATTCACAATCAGGCATCGCAATGGACCGCGGGCCTCAACATTCCAAATCGTCAAAAGCTGATCTGTGAAATCGATTGAATCGAACGAATAGGCGGCGATAGGCTGCTTACCGCGCGCCTTCAACACAAGAAAACCAGCTGACAAAAGCAGGATGCAAGCGCTCAGTCCGAGCGTGACCTTCACAAGGCGGATCATATGGGCGCGCTCACTTGTCGCACGCCATTCAATCACACTGGCGATGGCCACCAAAAACGACGGCGTGAATGGCAACAACCATCCCTGCCGAATATTTTGTTGCGTCATAAGGCTGATGACAACAACGCCCACAACCGGCACAACGCACGCCACCACAGCAGGACACCAGAGCTGCAAGCGCGCAAAACGATAGCCGCTCGAATAGGCAATCACAAAAGCGACCAGCGCGCCCAAGACCGCATTGCTAACACCCGCCAACAAATGATTGGCGCTTTTCAAAAGATTGACGCCCTCATTGAGCAGATCGCCCGTCGCATAAAAAAACGCTGACGGATCACGATAAATCAACCACCAGACATGCGGCGCGATGAGCAATAGAAAGCCGCCCACGCAAAGATAACTATCAAGCCTACGCCACGCCGGGCGATAGGGTTTCCAAAGCGCTGAGACTGCCACCAATCCCAACAACACAAAGAAGATTTCGTATTTGGTCCACACGCCGATGGCGGCTGCCAGAGCCAAGGCCAACACATCTTTGCGACGCTGCTGCTCCAAATAGGAAAGGCCATAATAGAGGCACGCCGACCACGTCGGCAGTAGCAACAGATTATGATTGAGCTGAATGCCGTAGACATTGGCAGCGGGTGAAACAAGCAAAGCGCAGACAGCCAAAATTTGCGCACAACGCGAGGCAAACAGCCCCACCGTTCGATAAATATAGAAGGCGGAAACAACGACCGCGAGCTGGCCAAATAGCTCAATCACCAGAATCGAAAACGGCCCGGGCACCAAGATCAGATTGACCAGATAAGGCAACAGCGGCGGATGTTTACGAAAGCCAAGCGAAAGATCGCGGCTCCAATAAATAATCTCCAACGTGTCTTGATGCAGATTGCTGACAAGAAGCGCGGAACCAATCGACCACATTAACGCATGGGCAAGCACTGCGAGTGCCAGAAAATGGCGCACGCGGATGCCAAACGGCGTGTCAAAAGGGGGATTGGCAAATTTGGAATAGGACTGAGGCTTGCGCATGCGATTTTACCAGAAGCGCCCATGTTTACCAAAAGCACCCATGCGCAATGGTTATATCGTTTAACGAAGCCTCAGCCCAAATCAAAGTTGGAATCCAAGTTTAAGTTGGAATTTTGAGCAGATATTTTATTCCACCAAAGGTTTGGCGCGTTCGATCAAATGCGGTGGTGTTGCCAGCACTTGTGCCACAACCTTTTGGATCGACTCGCCCGACACAGGATCAACTTCCACTTTGATCTGCTCAGCCTGTTTGATGAATTCAGGATCCTTCATCGTGGCATCAAACGCATCACGCAGCGCTTTCAAACGCTCTGCGGGCACGCCAGGCGTTGTGGCCAAAGGACGGCCCAAACGCGTGCCAGACACAACAAGCTCAATGATCTGACGATCATCTGGATTTTTGGCGAGATCTTCAACAGATGGCACATTGGGCAAATCTTTCGCCCGCGGACCCGCCTGCACGATCACTTCAATGTCCTTGTTCTTCAGCCATTCTGGCTTGGTCACCTTCCAGCTCGACCACGTATTGTTGCGCGCACCCACCTCGCCGCGCTCCATCGCCAGATTGACATCATTGCCGCCGGGATAGCCCGTGACGATTTTGAATTTCGTATCGAGAAGCGCGTTCATCATCATAGGAAAACTATAGGTGATCGCACCGCGGCCCGTGGCACCTGCAATCACTTCAGTCTTGCGCGCATCGTCATAGGTTTTGACGCCTGATGTTTTCCAAACTGTCATCGTCTCCACGGTCGGGCAGATCGATCCAATCCAGCCAAAGCCATTGGCGTCATATTGCACGCCCTGCCCTTTGACGGCTTGCATGGCGGGTGCTGTGGCCAACAACATGCCGATATAGGTGCCATCGCGCGGGGCCACCGAATAGAGATAATTGGCCATATTCAAGCCACCCGCCCCCGTCATCTGCTGGGGCACGACATTGGGATTGCCGGGAATATATTTGCCGATAAAGCGGGCTGTGAGGCGCGCATGGAGGTCATATTCGCCCCCGACAGCCACACCGATCAACACATTGATCGTCTTACCGCGATAAAAGTCCTCAACCGAATCGGCCCGTGCGCCTCCAGCCATAAGAACGGCGGCCAGCGCCAAGCTCGACATTTGGCCCGCAAGCACGCCTTGGCGACCAGCAAGACGGATTTTGAGACCTCTGTGAAATTGCATTTTGATCCTCCCCTATTCGACCCGACCTTTTCAGTCTGTGGTTATCAACAGCGTAATGGGGCAAATTCCTGCCGTCTACTAGGCATATAAAGGCACGCGAGCCCCTAAATGCCATGCCGGTGCCCCCTAAGGGGGCAAAAGCCCCAATTTCTAGGCATCCCGGGCCGTGCGAGCCTGCGCGAACCTGTAGAAACATCACTCGTTGTCGTTGTGCGGTCACATACAGACGGCTATAAGGCGCACACTTTCGTTTGGGAGAAGCTGAAGCATGGCGAATGCGGACCTAGTTGACGATGCCTACAAGCCATCGGACCAAGAGGCGTTCATGAGTGAGCGCCAGCGATTCTATTTCCGCCGCAAGCTTTTGGCGTGGAAAGAAGAAATCCTCCGTGAGAGCCGCGAAACGCTGGCCACCTTGCAGAACGAAAACGAGAACCACCCCGATATCGCAGATCGCGCCTCCTCGGAGACGGATCGCGCCATTGAGTTGCGCGCCCGCGACCGGCAGCGCAAGTTGATCTCCAAGATCGACGCCGCCATCAGCCGCATCGACGATGGCACCTATGGCTATTGCGAAGAGACGGGCGAGCAGATTTCGCTCAAGCGGCTCGACGCCCGCCCGATCGCCACCCTGTCGGTTGAAGCCCAAGAACGCCACGAACGCCGCGAAAAGGTCTATCGCGACGATTGATCGCGACCTAACGAGCAGGCAGACCTATAAAAAAGGCGGGGATTAACCCCGCCTTTTTGCTGTCTGAAGAGTGCGTCGATCCGCCGGGCTTACGAGCCTAAATGATCCGGACGGCCCAAAAGCTTCGCCATTTCCTCTTCAAGCGCATCGAGCGGATCGGATTTTGGCTCCGTCGAGGGTTTGGAGTCTGCCGAAGGCTTGCTGTCGGCGGGCTTGTTAGGCTGCTGCTGGCTCGGTGGAGCTGGCGGCGCAAAGCTTGGTGGGACAAAGTTCGGCGTAGGCTGACGTGGTGTCAACGGACGCAAAGCCGGTGCAGGCGTCTGACCCACTGGCTGCATTCCGCGCTGCGGGGCCGAGCCAACAGGTGGAGGTGCAACTGACGGCGCAGAGCTGGCAGAGCCTGGCATATTAGATGGCCGCGGGCCTGTGCTGACAGGTGGTGCGGGTGAGCGCGGCGGGGCAGCCAAAAAGGGCGCTGCCGTTGGAGCTGGACGCATGCTGCGCAAAGGCGGGGCGACTGATGCTGCGGGAGCGGGAGCTGGGGCTGGGGCCGGAATAGATGCAGCCAAGGGTGCAGCAGGTGCCGCTGGTGCAGACAGCGCTGCTGGGGTGGCTGGAGCTGAGGCATCAAACAAATCTTCAACGCTTGGAACGCGTGCCGCAGGGGTCGCTTGCCCGCGCGTAATCTCGGTTTCGATCACCACATCGTTAGGGCCGCCGATCATCACAAGATGTTCGACATTATCGCGTCGCACCAAAACAAGCTGACGCTGCCGATCCAAATCAAACACATCCACGACGCCAAGACGCGGCTGACGCGAACGTCCACCAGCCGGTGTTCGAATCCGGCGGGCAAAGTGCGACCACACGAGGAACGCCAGAAGTCCGGCGATAATGGGGATGGCGATGTAGATGGCGATAACCAAAGCTCTATTGTCCTCGTATAAAGTGCTCAGAAATTGCATTTCCTAGCTCGCTTATGGCCGATAACTCGGCAACACTGTTAATATTAACATATGCATCGGAATGGCCATTGATAAGGTTAATACGTGGTTAACGCCATCTGCAACCCGCAGCTGTAAGTACCTAAATAAGAGCGCAAAACATAGAGTGTTTATTGGGAATTCATTGCAAAGATGGCTGCAGAGCCCCATTCTGCAGTCGAATCGGGTAAACTCTTGATATGGGTAAACCTCGAGAGATTGCCCAGCGAGACCGGACTATGACAGACTTGCCACCTTCCGCTGCCATCGACCGGACCGAACGTTCGGGCAGCCCTTGGCTTGTGGTTTTGTTGGCCCTGCTCTTTGTCGCCGCCGCTGGCCTGCCCTCTTTTCTGCCCCCTGAACTTGGCAGCCGCGTCACCGTCGGCCTACTGGCTGTTTTGGCCATTGCGGGCGTCGTCTCGCTCTTTGCCTATGCTGTTGG
>CAIUDK010000311.1 GCA_903897875.1 uncultured Hyphomicrobiales bacterium | reverse complement strand
TCGATCTGGCCCACGGCGATATCGTATTTGCGCCCATCCAACGAAGCACTCTTTGTGAGGCCCGTCATTGCATGTTTGGTGGCCGTATAGGCAGAGGAATTGGGGCGCGGCACCATCGCCGAAATGGAACCATTGTTGATGATGCGACCGCCGCGTGGCGATTGCGCTTTCATCTGCCGAAACGCGGCTTGGGTGCACAAAAACGCGCCCGTCAAATTCACATCCACCACAGCCCGCCAAGCGGCCACATCGACATCTTCGAGCAGACCGGGCGGCGAAAACAATCCCGCATTGTTGAACAGCACATCAAGGCGACCAAACGCTGCGACCACCTTGGCAAACAGCTGCGTGACAGAGCCCGCATCCGACACATCTGTGGGCACAACCAAAGCCTGACCACCCAAGGCTGCAATCTCATCAGCAACCGCCAGCAAGGGGGCCTCACGACGCCCCGCCAAGCCAACACAAAAGCCAGCACCAGCCAAAGCAAGCGCTGCCATCCGGCCAATGCCCGTCCCTGCTCCTGTGACAATCGCTACCCGGTTCATTCTGCCCTCATCATTCATGCGTCATTCAGCCCATGTTCGCGAAACTGCTCAGCAACGCAAGGGCTAGCCCAGCTTCAGGTTGTAAAAGTAGCGGATCTTAGGAACATCACATGTCGACAAGCCTCTGGATCGAACTTGTAGCGGGCATCGCGGGAAGCCTGCTTTTGCGTGTCTATATCAACACACTGCGGCTGGGGCCCATTTTGAGCCTGACAGCGGGCCTGTGTGGCGGCGCCATTGGTGCTGTTGTGCTGGGCGGGTTGATTGAGGTGACAAGCGACCCATTCTCCCCGCTGCATGTCCCAGCCCTTGCCATGCTCATTGTTGCGGGTGCCGCAGGCGGCTTCACCATCGCAGCCATTATTGGCATGATGCGGGAAGGCATCATGCTGAGTGAGCAGACCTAGGGCGTCTCCTTACGCGTGTGATGGAAACGTGTGTAGTCGATCTGCGTCATGCCATCGTCAACGGACGTGAGAATATCAACATATTGATGATCCCATTGCACATCCTCCAGCAGATACGCATTGCGCGCATTCATCTGCTGGCTGGTCGTCTCGTCCAAGCCCGTGAATGTCAAAACAAATGAGGCTTCAGCCTCGGTAAGCTCCTCCAGCGAGCAGCCCCACAGCGGACTGGATTCTGTGATCGGGTGAAACAATGTCCAGCTCAAAGCAAACATGGGGTTTTGCGAGCGTTCAATGTGCAATTCGTGAATACGCCGAAAGCGCGACCCTTCTTTGGATGATTCAAAACGTGTCAGCCATAATTTTGCATTCGCATCGGTAATCATATTGTGGCGCTGATTGGCCATGCGCACCATCAATGTGCGCCGACCATCGTGCTGCCCCACCACCATAACTTTAGCAAACAGAATACGCGCGCGCGGCCGCGAGAAGCGCGTAAACGTCAATCCGGTCACCAAGGTGATCACAGACATGCCGGTGAAAATTTCGATGCCCGAAATGATATGCGCATAATCGGTGCGCGGATGCATATCGCCATAGCCAACCGTGGCCAAAGTCTCGACCGAGAAATAGAAATAATCCGCCCAATGACCGGGCCGCATATTGGCAATCGCATCCGTGCCCAAAGCATACAAACAGGCAAAAAGCGTGTTGAGGACCAAAAACACAACGGCAAACGCCAGCACGAACTTTGGCCAAGAAACCGTGAGCCCCAAATGATAGAGGTCACCCAACGCCAAAGGCTTCACCCCCAGTGCTTTCACTTTTCGGTGGCCAATGCGCATCACGCGCGACCGCGGTTTGGTGTTTTTCGTGCCCATGATTCTCACAATATGCCCTGCAATCAAACGACGATCCTAGCATAAGATTAAAGC
>CAIUDK010000310.1 GCA_903897875.1 uncultured Hyphomicrobiales bacterium | reverse complement strand
TGTGCATCGGCATGGCTTACGGCTTCAGCGTCTTTTGGCTGCCGCTGTCACAATCCATCGGCATCACCAAGGCCGTCGCGTGTTCGGCTGATTCTGGCCTTTGGAGTGCGCTCACCACCACGACCTGCGATTGGAAAGTCGCTGATCTGGGTTGGATGTATACGCTCTTCTTCGTTCTGCTGGGCTCATCAGCTGCCATGTTTGGTGGCTGGCTAGAGAAGGCTGGCCCACGCAAAGCTGGCTTTGTTGCAGCTTTGTGCTGGTGTGGCGGTCTCGTGATTTCCGCCATCGGCGTCAACACGCATCAATTGTGGATGCTCTGGGTTGGCTCTGGTGTCATCGGCGGCATTGGTCTTGGCCTTGGCTACATCTCACCCGTTTCAACCTTGGTGAAATGGTTTCCAGATCGTCGCGGCATGGCAACAGGCATGGCGATCATGGGCTTTGGTGGCGGCGCGATGATTGGCTCCCCACTCGCCAACATCCTCATGAACCAGTTCAAATCAGCCACATCAGTTGGCGTTGCTGAAACATTTCTGGCGCTCGCAGCTGGCTATTTCGTGTTTATGATGGCCGGTGCTTTTGGCTACCGCGTGCCACCAGCTGGTTGGAAGCCAGACGGCTGGACACCACCTGCCTCGCAGAACGCTATGATTACGTCAGGCCATGTGCATTTGAAGAATGCGCATAAGACACCCCAGTTCTGGTTGATCTGGGCTGTGCTGTGCCTGAACGTATCAGCCGGCATCGGCATCATCGGCATGGCCTCGCCCATGTTGCAGGAGATCTTTGGCGGCTCGCTGATTGGCAAGCCTGATTTGGGCTTTGCCCAACTCGACGTGAGCCAAAAGGCTGCCATTGCCGGCATTGCAGCTGGCTTTGCTGGTCTGCTCTCGCTGTTCAACATTGCAGGCCGTTTCTTCTGGGCCTCACTGTCTGACAAAATCGGCCGCAAGACGACCTACTATGTCTTCTTCGCGCTCGGCATTGCTCTCTACGCATCTGCACCAACCTTCGCCCATATGGGTTCAAAGGTTCTGTTTGTGAGCGCCTTCTGCATCATTCTGTCGATGTACGGCGGCGGCTTTGCAACTGTGCCTGCCTATCTGGCCGATATGTTTGGCACGCAATTTGTGGGCGCCATCCATGGTCGCTTGCTGACGGCATGGTCAACAGCGGGCGTGATTGGTCCTGTGGTGGTCAACTACATTCGTGAGTTCAACAAAGCTGCTGGCGTACCCGCTGACAAGCTCTATGACGTCACCACCTATGTGTTGGCTGGCATGCTGGTGTTGGGCTTTATCGCCAACTCTCTCGTGCGCCCAGTGAACCAGAAATGGTTCATGAAGGACAGCGAAGTGGCTGAGCTCAATGCAAAGGCCAACAGCGCTGCTGCAACGATCAACGGCAGCCATGGCATCGGTCTTGGTGGCCTCACACCTAAGGCCCTTCTGGCTTGGCTCGGTGTGGGCATTCCACTCGCCTGGGGCGTTTGGATTACCATCCAAAGCGCACTGAAGATCTTGGGTTAAAGATCTCGGGTTAATCCCAATCAAAAAGAGGCCCCTCTGGAAACAGAGGGGCTTTTTTATTGGGCTGATGATTGGACGGCCTTGGTATCAGTTGCAATGGCATTGAGCCAAAAGCCAAGCCCAACGGCTGACCACCACCAAGCCTGCCAAAGCCCATGGCTGACAAGGCTCATAAACAATGTCTGCGCGATCATGGCGCAAACGAAAGCCTTGTTTTCTGCAAATAGATTTTGGGTTGCTTGAACACCGCGCCGAAAAATCTCCGTCACAATCAGTGCGCCGGGCAGACCCAGACAAAACCAAATTTCAGCAAAATGATTATGCGGGTGCCCGTAGCTCAACCAATGCTGTGTTTGTGCATCGGCCGTTTTGAAAAACGTGGTCAGTTCGACCAGCAACACAGAGCCCAACCCATAGCCCCACGGCAGACCATCTATAATTATACCCTTGAAGGCCTGCCATATATGGACACGCTCAAACGCACTTTCCTTGAGCCAACTAACCCTTTGTGGATCCAAAATTGCGGTGAGAAGCTCACCTTCAAAAAAGATACTGAACAGCGCAAGCACAAACATCGGGGTCAGCCACCAGCGCGTGAAGACGGGCAACGCATAGGCAGCAACCCACGCTACGAGACCGAAAGCAAAACCCCAGCGCGCGGTCGCACTGATACTGCTTGCAATGGCCACGACCAAAAGCACGCCAAGAAAAACAGGCACCTTCCAACCCGTTGCCAGCCTTGCAATGGACCAGAACAAAACGACCAGAGCCACAACGACGATATTCAGGCGCCAAGGTTCCAAATTTTTATCGTAGAGACTGCGGATAGGAAACGATAACCGCGCCTCGATCACGACACTGCAACAGCCCAACGCGAATGCAGTGGCGAGTGCCAACGGAAACCAGCGCGGAATTTTAGCCGGACGGGCGACGAACAGCGCGAAGGTCGTAAGCGCAGGGAAGAGGCCATTTTCAAGCTCTTGAAGACCGCGACTTGGTTTGAGTGACCAAAGAAAAGACAGGACGGCCCATGCAAAAAATAGGACACCAAGCCAAAAGCATGGGCCCATCGCACGCATTGCCCTAGCGGCAAGCGCATCCCAGCTATTTTCAAAGACAAAGGCACCGACGAGAAAAATGGCGGCAGTAAGCAGAATCGCACTTGCCGAGCTGCCTGCAAATGGCAAAATGAGAGGCAAAGCGGCTATCAACCCTAATCCTACCCCCTCCAATCCGACCGCAATTTTCAATCTCTGTCGCATAAATTTCCAATCAAAACGTCATAAACCCCAACAATTCCCACCAATGAAAAGGGCGGGATTGGCTAGCCCCAGTTGCAGCAAGGTTCCATCGACTATAGGGGTTCTTGAGATCTGCAAATAGGCGCTGTCATATTCATGTCGTATCAAAATGGTGTCGAGAGCGAGACATTCTACGAACAGAGAATCTGCACCCACAACAGAGGGCCTGCGCCGATGGCATTAGATGAACTGGCCATGCAGCATCACACCATCTCAGCCAACCAGCCGCGCGGCTGGCAAGAGAGCGTTTCGTCACTCGAAATCCCAGCGCGCCTTCGCGCAGCAACACTTGCAACCGTTATGATCCTATTTTTGGTCATATTGGGCCCCTTGCAATGGGTTTCGCTCAACACGGGCCTGTTCCCTTCCGCATGGATACCTGCGCTCTTTCACACTATTGTCACTCGCCTCTTAAGATTACGTGTCATTCAAAATGGCAGCCCTACCCAAAGCGGGCCAGCCCTGCTCGTCTCCAACCATGTGTCGTGGAGCGATATTTTGGTGTTGAGTTGCTGCGGCCCGATGCGCTTTGTATCGAAAAGCGAAGTGGCGACATGGCCAATGTTTGGCACACTCGCCCGTCTTCAGCGCACAATCTTCGTTGATCGCGGTCAGCGCGCCAGCATTCCGCGCGTCAACGCAAAAATGACGCAAGCAATGTTGGCAGGCGACCCCGTTGTTTTGTTTGCTGAAGCCACCAGCAGCGATGGCACACGCGTGCGCCGCTTTCGCTCATCGCACGTCCGCGCCGCTGCCGACACAGCAAGTCAGACAGAGAACAAATTCGCTTATGTGCAGCCCGTCGCCATTATGTATCGCGGCAGATGGGGCATGCCGATGGGGCGCCATGAGCGCTCGGATCTCGCATGGTATGGCAACACGGATTTGCTGCCGCATTTGTGGAGCGTCATCTGCTCTGGCCCCATCGATTGCCACATTCACTTTGGCGAACCCATTGAATGCGCACCCGACACCGACATCAAGCAAGTGACTGCGCAAACCGAACAAGCGGTGCGCGATATGATTGCGGCGCTGCGCCGCTAATCACACCTTCTCGTCATCCATTGGCGCCTTGTATCGCCTGCCATACTTTTTGCTGCGTGGCAGGCATGTCAATGTGATGCACGCCATAAACAGACAGTGCATCCACGATGGCATTCATGACGGCACTCATGGCGCCTGCACATCCTGCCTCTCCACAGCCCTTCACGCCCAACGGATTTGTTGTGGCGGGAAACGGCATGGATTCATAAATGAATTGGGGCACATCGGCCGCACGTGGCATCGCATAATCCATGAACGAACCTGACGCCAGCTGACCATCGGCATCATAAACCGTGTGTTCCATCAAACATTGGCCAATGCCTTGGACCACGCCACCATGAAGCTGACCCTTCACGATAATGGGATTCACTATCGTGCCAAAATCACCAACCATCGTATAGCGCAACACTTCCGTCACACCTGTCTCGGGATCAATCTCCACTTCAGCCACATGGCATCCATTGGGGAATGTTGCTGGCGCTGATTTGTGAACGTGATCGACATTGAGCGTTGTGGGACAGCCGTCTGGCACAGGGCCAGCGGCCACGCGTGCAGCCAGATCCAACAGGCTGATGCCGCGATCCGTGCCAGCAATTCTGAATTGGCCAGATTGAAATTCAATATCGTTGGCCGCAGCTTCCAAAATAAATGAGGCGGCCAACTGACCTTTCTCAGCAACCTGTCGGCTGGCTTCTACAAAGGCTGTGCCACTCGCCAGCAAGGATTTCGAACCACCCGTGCCACCACCCGTCACAAGCTGATCGGAATCCGACTGCATCAAACGAATGCGCTCGAACGGAATTCCAAGCTTTTCGCTGATGATTTGCGCAAAGGTCGTCACATGTCCCTGTCCGTGATCATGTGTGCCTGTGAGAATGGTCACCGTGCCATCTTTTTCAAAATGGATGGCGCCCAATTCATTCACCAAGGGTGCTGTTGTTTCAACAAACTGCCCTAAGCCCAACCCGCGAATTTTGCCGCGTGCTTTGCTCTCACCACGTCGCGTTTCAAAGCCCGCCCAATCAGACAGTTCAATCGTGCGTTCCAAAATTGCTGGAAAATTGCCGCTGTCGTAGACCGAACCGCACGCTGCGGCATAGGGCATTTGATCGGCATGAATGTGATTGCGACGACGCAGCTCAATGGGATCAATTCCCATTTCGTGCGCAGCCGTTTCAATCAGCCGCTCCATATAATAATTGCCTTCAGGACGCCCTGCACCGCGATAGGCTGTGATGGGCACTGTGTTGGTAAAGGTGCATTGCGTGGCAACTTCAATCAGCGGAACTTGATAACAAGAGTTCACATGTTTGACGATGTTGAAGGTCGAAAACAACGGTGCCACAGGTGTGAGATAGGCACCCAGATTGGCATAGCCCGTCATGCGAATGGCCAAGAACTTACCCTCGGCATCAAGCGCCAATTCGCCATCATAATCTTGATCGCGACCATGATGATCGGACAAAAAACTATCCGAGCGTTTGTCGGTCCATTTCACAGCGCGCCCAAGTTCGCGCGCCGCATGAAGAGCGCAAACATATTCAGGAAAGATCGAACCCTTCATGCCAAAGGAGCCGCCAACATTCTTGGCAATGACTCTGAAATGCGCCGAGTCTAAATGAAAAATATCGGCCAATGTCGCGCGCTGTCCCACAACACCTTGTGTGGGAACATGCAGCGTGAATTTTTGGCTTGTCGCATCATATTCAGCAACAGCGGCCCGCGGCTCCATCGCATTGATGACGACGCGACTATCAATCATTCGCAAGCGCGCTATATGCGCGGCATTCGCAAAGGCCTCAGCAACTTTCTCGCTATCACCCCAATGATAATTTAGCGCAATATTATGAGGCGCTTGTTCATAGAGCTGCGGCGCATCTGGCAACACAGCATCACGTGCTTCAATCACGGCTGGCAAGGGCTCAATATCAAGAAGCACAGCTTCTGCCGCGTCTTGTGCTTGCGCTGCGCTCTCAGCAATCACGCACGCCACCGGATCACCCACAAAGCGCACTTTATCAGTCGCCAACGCCAAGCGCAGCGGCTTAATCATGGGGTGAGCCATCGCGGCTTTTAAACGGGACCTTGGAGGGCAGGCCGCCATATCCCGCAGCAATCAAATCGGCAGCGGTATAGATCGCAATCACACCGGGCATGGTGCGCGCTGTTGTCGCATCAATGGAGAGAAGAGCCCCGTGCGCATGAGGACTGCGCACCATCGCCATAAAGGCTTGGCCAGCAATGCTCACATCATCGGTGTATGTGCCCTGCCCTTTGAGCAAGACAGGATCTTCAGCGCGCAACACGGGCTGGCCGATTCCGAATTTTTCTATTGCCAAGGATTCATCGGTGAGATGAAAATTCATGCGCTCAGATCCTAGATGCCCAAATATTCTTGTTCCAATAGATAAGCCCCCGTCATCACGGGTCAATCAGGAACACTGTGTTTTTAGCAAAAGGATTGCTGTTAGCACTCAGCCAAGGCTTCAATGCGCGCGACATCGAGCAGGCGCACACCATCGGGCACAATCACAATCGTCTTTTCGCGCGCCATGCGCGTCAACATGCGGCTGACTGTCTCAACCGTCAGGCCCAAAAAGTCACCAATGTCTTGGCGTGTCATGGGCAGCGGAATGTGCAGATTGGAGGCATTCACACGCCCCCAGCGTTTGCGCAGACCAATCAAAAACGCAGCAACTTTTTCTTCAGCTGTGCGGCGACCCAGAATGACCATTTGATCCTGCGCCAGCGTGAGTTCATGGCTGGCAATCGAATGCAGGCGGCGCAACAAATGCGGCTTCTCGTCTAGCATTTCGGAGAATGTGGACCGCGAGAACTGACAGGCTGTGACGGGTGTCAGAGCATCAGCAGAGAACACATTTCTCTCGCTCAAGGCCAGTCCCAAAAAATCGCCCGGCAGCGCAAAGCCAACAATCTGCCTACGTCCATCAGGCAAAAGCTTGTAGAGACGCACGGAACCCGTGGTGATATTGTAGACGCATTCAGAGGGCTCATCCTGCTCAAACAATGTCTCGCGGACATTGAAAGAAATGGTTTTCGACATTTTCTCGAAAGCGACAAGCTCATCATCGTGCAAGGCACCGCAAACGCTTAAGCTGCGCACGCCACAATGGGCGCAATCAAGCTCTGTCCCATGGTTTGGACAGTTGACTGGCGAAATCAAAGCCGAGAATTGGACGCTCATTATCTGAACCACTCTGTTCTACACAGCTGGACTTTGGCGGAAACTAGCACGGCACAGTTTGATCTGAAAGATTCTTGATCTAGGTCAATGTGACGATTGGTACTTCGTTAATGCTAGGCTGATGCGATCTTGGCCTCTTAATCAAGAAGATACGTTCCACATTGTCCCACTGGGCCCTGCTTCGATGCGGCGCGCCTATCCATTGGCGCATGCGCATGACTCTAAGCTTGAACTGAGCCAATGGCTAATCTTTGCGCGCGCTTTTATCAAATTATCGCCCAATAGAGGCGGATTGATCGCAATTGAGGATGCGCGGGGCTATATCCACGGCCTTTATTCCTATGGTTTGCGGCTTAGCCTTAAGCATCAGAAAATCTTGCGCGTGAGCGATGTGATTCTATGCAATCTGCCCGGCTCACATCTAGGATCGGTGCTCGTCAACAGTGTCCAAGCGCTCGCTGACGAGTTGGAAGCCAATACAATCATTCTCGATTGGGGTGATGCCTCCCATATTCAGTGCCCGAGCGTCATCAGCCATGCGGGGTTCGATCGCTTGATGGACCATAGCTATATTTGGACACAAACGGTCCTTCCCAAGCGCGCAGGCATCGGCCCCTCTCTCGCCATTTAGCCCTGAGCCCTTTCCCAATCTTGTGCTTCCAGCTATTGGTGCCAACGCAGGACCATGAACTAGGAAATACAGATGTCGCAGACGCAGGGAGTTGCGAGCCAATTTAAGCAGATCGCCTTTTTGTCGTCGGGCACGCCGGACGCAGATGCTGCGATGGTCAAGCTTGTCGCCAAATACGGCAACGTGCCCCCCAAAAGTGCTGATGTGATTGTCGCCCTAGGTGGTGATGGCTTGATGCTGCAAACGCTGCACGCCTTTATGGGCTCAGGCAAACCGATCTATGGCATGCACCGCGGCTCTGTTGGCTTTCTGATGAATGAATTTCAAGAGGCGGATTTGCTTGAGCGCCTCGCCAATGCGGGTGCCTCCGTCATCCATCCCTTGCTCATGCGCGCCACTTTGACCAATGGCGAAATCGCCACTGCTCGGGCGATCAACGAAGTGTCGCTGTTGCGCCAATCCTATCAGGCCGCAAAACTGCGCATATCGATTGATGGCAAAGAGCGATTGAGTGAGCTTGTTGCCGATGGCCTTTTGGTAGCAACGCCAGCGGGCTCCACAGCCTATAATCTGTCCGCCAATGGCCCAATCTTGCCATTGGATGCGACGTTGATGGCACTCACACCCATTTCCGCCTTCCGCCCACGGCGTTGGCGCGGCGCTCTGCTGCCAGATCGCGCCCGTGTCATCATTGATGTGTTGGAAGCCGACAAGCGCCCCGTCAATGCGGTCGCCGATCATTATGAATTCAAAAACGTGCAGCGCGTTGAAGTGGCCATGGATCACGCAACAGGTTTGACCCTGTTACATGATCCCGGCCATTCACTTGATGAACGCATCTTGCGCGAGCAATTTGGGTATTAGAGCACGCTCCAATAGGATTTAGGCTGCCCTATATTGGTATTGATGCTGGAGAACATCTCCCTCATCAATCTGCACCACACCGACTTCTTCTTCCACATCCATCGCATGCGTCAATTGACGCACGTCCTGACGCGCCGCCTCCGCATCTAGGCGTCGCAAGCGATAAGCGAGTGACGCCAATTCCGGAGCGCTACCCTGTTGGCAAACACGCAGCACATCATTGATCAGTTTGCGTGACAAACGATGCCCGTTGAGATTTTCACTCTGCGCGCCTGCCAATGCCACTTGGAAGGCTGGCATCAATGCATTTGGCATGGCAGCTTTATTATAAAGCGCCACAAAGGCCGATCCATTGGGTGAACGGATCAACCCCACCACACGACCGAGCGGCTGGCTCGACAAATTGCTGAGTGCCGCTTCAAATAAGCGACGCTCACCGCAGAGCAAAGCACGCATCATCAAGCCCGCCGTTAAGCGCCCCGAGCGACGCAAATGCGCCACAAGCTCAATGATTTCTTCGTTCTGATTGGCAGCAATTTCTGATGTGATGAGCAATGTCGCATTGTCACCTGCTTCATGCTCCAAACGCTCGCTGCGCTCTTGCGACATCCAACCGCATTTCTCCACAAAGTCCGAGAGAATACGCGCGGTTTTTGCCACCAATTCAATGCGTGCGATGGATGGCACGTCTTCACGCGCCAAGATCGCTTCACGCAAATCGCCATCATCGCCAAAGCGGGCGAGCATCCGCAAGAAGCAAGCTTCCGACAGATCAGCACCCTTGTTTTTGGCGAGCGCCAACGCCACCTCGCATGATCCATGCTCGGTTAAAGACACAGCAACGATGCTGGGCACTCTGACCCGCTCAGCTATAGCAATGTGAACCGTTGGCGATCCCACACCCACATAATCAACCAATTCGGCAGGCCCCAACAAAGGCGAGCGCCGCAGAACAATGGCTGCAATATCAGGAAGATCACTGGCCAAAGTCGCGACAATATGGCGCGCCACATCGTCTCTATCGGCAAAAGCCTCGGCGATCACACGCCTGATAACGGGGGAAGGATCATCTAGGAGAACGGTCAAAACCGTCTCTATTTCTTGGCGCTCTTCATCACGGAGACCTCCGTGAATATAGGCAAGCGCCAAATCGTTAACACCTTGGGCACGTTCTTCGACACTCACGGAACGCGACCACGCAAGAAACCTCTGTACAATTAACTGTTGCAAAGCACTATCCTCAAACACGACGCGTACTGCGGGAGAAAACATTCCCGATACCGTGACAATAACGGATTATGGTAAAAAGACGCTTAATGCCGAGTCCAAGTTAGGCCCAAGATTGTGAAGACCATGCGGAAGTCGAAATGATGCGCTCGTTCCTACTCGTCAATTCAGAGACCGCTGGGTGGATTGCGCAGGCGCGCTTGGCGCCGGCCGATGCACTCATTCTGGCCGTGCGGGCAGATCCAAACAGCCTTCCTGCTCTTATGATGGATCTGCGGCAGGCCAAACAGAATCGCAAAATTTTTGTCGCAATCTCTGCGCTCACCGATCCCAACATTGCTCATGAACTTGATTGCATCATGTCTGCCGCGCCCGATGGCATTGTCCTGCCCAAGAGTTTGGCGGGGCGTGATGTGCAGCATTTGAGTGCAAAATTATCGGTTGCCGAAGCCGAAAATGGATTGGTGGATGGTGCCACGCAAATTCTCGCCATGGCAGCCAATTCCGGGCACGCAATTTTTGGATTGTCGTCTTACGCTGCGACAAGCGCACGTCTGTGTGGACTGACATGGGATCAAAATGCGCTTGCGCAAAATATCGGCGCAGATCCTTTAGCAGCACCCGTGGATGTGGCGCGCGCGATGCTGATCTTTGCCGCTGCTGCCGCACAGGTTCAGGCAGTGGATGGCGCGGAGCTCAACACGCTTGATGCAAAAAGCTTTCGCACTGTCTGCGAACAGGCCAAGCGCAATGGCTTTACAGGCAAGATCGCACGCACGGTGGAAGACGTCGCTATTATCAACGACGTCTTCGCGGATCATTAACCGCCAGCCGCAGCATTGCCAGCACCTGCTGGGCGCTTCATGGAAAACACTTCATCAAACACTGAGTAATCTTGATAGCCGCAGCGGCTGATGGGCTTCATGCGCGTCACTTGCACAATGCCGTTCTCGATATAAGATTCATCGATGTGAACGCCGATCACCTGACCCATCACGAGATAGTTCGAAGTATGAGCGCCAGTCATATCGCGCAGATGAAACACATCTACCACTTTGCATTCTAGTTTAGCCGGGCTGGCCTTGATCATCGGTGCGCGCACTAGGCGTGCCGGCTCTGTCTCCAATCCCGTATGCGCAAATTCGCTTTCGCCACGACCCAGCGGAGCTGATGAATCGCTCATTTGAAAGCGCAGATCAAAGGTTGCCATGTTCCAAACAAATTCGCCGCTCTCGATAGCAAAAGTCATGGAATCTTTTTCGCCTTCACTGGAAAATCCGATCAGCGGTGGCGCGCCTGAAAACGCATTGAAGAATGAATAAGGTGCTAGATTAACCTGCCCAGCCTTGTTCATCGTCGACACCCAACCAATAGGGCGTGGCGCAATCAACGCCTTGAAGGGATCGTGGGGCAACAGAGTTTTGTCGCGCTTATCGGTTTCATAAAACAAGAGACTCTCCCTTACGCAAAGCGCGTGATGATTTGATCCAACACAGGGCGCACCCGATCTTCGGGCGCAACCGCGCTATGGCCGATGTGAATAAAGCCAGCGATTTTTTCCTCAGCGCTCAGACCAAGCTGCTCAAGAACGCGGCGATCATAGGAATACCATTGCGTGAGCCAACAAGCGGCAAAGCCCATCGCAAGGGCTGCCACTTCCATATTCATGCAAACAGCGCCTGCTGACAGAACCTGTTCCCATTCTGGAATTTTGACATGCGGCGCAGCTCTAGAGACAACGGCCACAACGACTGGTGCCAGCAAAAAGCGTTTGCGCTCAATCTCGCAGCGCGCTTCATCAGCGCCCGGATTGTCGGCACGAAACGCGGCTTCGATAATGCGCCCAGCATGCGCACGGCCCTCACCCTCAAAAATGATGAAGCGCCAAGGCACCAGCTTGCCGTGGTCGGGAACGCGCGCCGCCACATTCAGCAGCTCGCGCAATTGATCTTGATCTGGCCCCGGTCCCGACATCGCAAGAGGTGCCACGGAACGGCGTTTTTGCAGCAGGCGCAATAGTGCGTCTTGATCGCTCTTACTCAATTTCGTCCTGCCCCATTTTCGTCTGTGCCGCCCGTTCGCAAGGCGCTGAACGATCTATAGCAAACAAAATCAGGCTTAGCCCATCGCTTGCTTGCCAGCACATCTGCGCCCTTTGTAATATCAGGCTTGAGCTTTTCAAGCATTTCCAAAGCTCGGGTCCAAAGCTCGGGTCCAAGACTCGGCTCCAAGACTCGGCACCAAGACTCGGGCTGGGATCGCCATCATAAGGTCACGTTCGCGTCTCATCTCATGAGGCTCGGCAATTTTCTCGAATTGCCCCGCTTTATATAATCAACCAAGCAGGTGAGGCAGATAGGTCAAGGAACCTGAGTTAGAGGGACCTAACTTAGTGGGATCTGGCTTAGATGGCTTGACCAATCACGCCGGATCGACGACCAAAGAACCATGAGTTTTCGTAAACACCTCATCGCGCTAGCGCTTCTGGGTGCCTTGTGTGGGCCAGCTTTAGCCCAAGGCCTCCAGCCCTTCACGGCTGGGCCAACGCCGACGCGTGCCTTTGTGCCGCCGCGCGCCAGCCAGCCGGGCAATAGCATCCTTATGCTGGGCGCAACCATCACAGGCATGGGCCCTGCCCGCTCGGGTCTGCAATGGCGCATTTTTCCCGAACTGGCCGAGGCTGACGGCACGCGCGCATTGGCCGCCGAATCCCAACTGCCAACCCCGATGATCGAACTGCCCGACGGCAGCTATATCGTCCATGTCAGCTATGGGCTGGCCAGTGGCACTAAGCGCGTCACGTTGAGTGGCTCGACGGTGGCTGAACAAATCAGCATCAATGCCGGTGGGCTGCGAATCGCGGCCAATTTGGGTGATGTTCCCATTGCGCCCAACAAGCTCTCCATCGCCATTTATGTGCCAGAGCGCGGCAGCACTGATGCCAAGCTTGTGGTGCCCAATGCACGGCTTGATGGTGTCGTGCTTCTACCAGAGGGTAATTATCGCATCGTCTCAACCTATCTCGATCTGGCCGCTGGCGGCTCGACGGGCGTGGCGGGCATGCCGCCCAATGCCACCAATTCCGTCATCAATGCTGAAGTGTCGATCAAATCCGGCAAATTGACCGATGTGGTTCTGCGCCATCGCGCCGCCCTCATGACCCTAAAATTGGTCAACACGGCTGGTGGCGAAGCGCTAGCCAATACGAGCTTTTCGGTTCTTACGCCGGGTGGTGACGTTATTCGCGAAATGATTGGCGCATTCCCCTCGGTTGTTCTGGCCGAAGGCGAATATGTTGTGATTGCCCGCCGCGATGGCAAAACCTTCCAATCCAAATTCACCGTTCAATCATCCCTAGACCGCGATGTGGAAATATCCGCACAATAATTTGTGAGAGGCCGTGCCATGCAGACGTTCTTTGTTGAAATTAAATGCGCACTCGGGCGGACCTATGAAGTCGCCACAGCATTGGCTGAATCTGAGATTGCCTCGGAAATTTATTCTATCGCAGGCCATTACGATATTTTGGCAAAATTCTACGTGCCACAGGGTGTCGACATCGGCCATTTCGTTGGCGAGAAGGTCCAGATCATTCCCGGCATTGCCGACACACGCACGATCATCACCTTCAAAGCCTTCTGACGTAAAGACGTCTGACTTAAGGCGCGCTAATCCGGAACTCTTTTTGATCTGGGACAATGTAGTAAGGCGCTCAACTCCCCAATACTACGCGCGGAGATTGAAATGAAACGTCTGCTGCTCTCGATACCCTTACTCTGTCTCTTACAGATGAGCCCAGCCCTCAGCGCTGATGCTATCAAAGGCGAACGGCTGGCACGGCGCTGGTGCGCAGAATGTCATCTGGTGGCCGCAGACCAAACAAAGGCGCGCACGGATGTGCCAAGCTTTGCTTCGCTGGGTGCCAATCGAAACGCCGATGAGGTTTTGCATTTTCTGACGCAAGCCCATCCGCGCATGCCCGATATGAACCTATCGCGCGACGAAATTGCTGATCTCTATGCCTATATGCGCAAACTAGCTGGCACGCCCTTGTCGCCCACACCGGGGCCAGACAATCTGCCACGCGACCATCGCGGCTAATCGCCCCGCAGACTTGCTGCGAGGCGCGAGTTCAGATTAGCCCTGCTGACGCTTAGTTAGCCTTGCTGGCGCTTGGTTAGCCCTGCTGACGCTTGCGATCTGGCGCAGTCGCCTCATCAGCCAACACAGCCAAAGCCTCGTCCATCGACATCATGGTCTGGTTAGGTGAGCCTAAGCGACGGATCGACACGGTGCGATCAGTCTCTTCTTTGCGCCCCACAACAAGCAGAACCGGTATTTTGGCGAGCGAATGTTCGCGCACCTTGTACGGGATCTTTTCATTGCGCAGATCGCCCTCAACCTTCAGGCCCTTTTTGCGGGCAGCAGCAATGAGTTCCATTGCGTAATCATCAGCGTCCTGCGTGATCGTGCACACAACAACCTGCACAGGCGACAACCACAGCGGCAGATGACCGGCGAAATGCTCGATCAAAATGCCGGTGAAACGCTCCAATGAGCCAAACATGGCGCGATGGATCATCACTGGCGTTGTCTTCTCGCTATCGGACGCAATGTAGAACGCGCCAAAACGTGCTGGCAGATTGAAATCCACCTGCGTTGTGCCGCACTGCCATTCACGGCCAATCGCATCGCGCAAAGTATATTCAAGCTTTGGACCGTAGAACGCGCCCTCGCCCGGATTGATGCCCGTCTTGATGCCCGTTGCACCAACCTGCTCCAACACTTTGGCAAGCGCGGCTTCTGCCTTGTCCCAAACCTCATCAGACCCCACGCGCTTTTCTGGACGTGTGGACAGTTTGAGCACAACATCTTTGAAGCCGAAATCTTCGTAGATCGACATAATCAAATCATTGACGGCAAGCGCCTCTGTCATGATCTGATCTTCGGTGCAGAAAATATGCGCATCATCTTGCGTAAACGCACGCACACGCATGATGCCATGCAAGGCGCCTGATGGCTCATAGCGATGCACAATACCAAACTCTGCAATCTTCATGGGAAGATCACGGTAGGACTTCAAACCATTCTTGAAGATCTGCACATGGCCGGGGCAATTCATCGGCTTCAACGCAAAGACGCGCTCGTCTTCTGTTGTGGTGACAAACATATTCTCGCGATAGGTCTGCCAATGGCCAGATGTTTCCCACAACGCACGATCAAGAACCTGCGGTGTGTTGACTTCAATATAGCCTGTCTCTTCTTGGCGACGGCGCATGTAGCTGATGAGGGACTGGAACAAGGTCCAACCCTTCGGATGCCAGAACACGGTGCCGGGACCTTCTTCTTGGAAATGGAAAAGATCCATCTCGCGCGCAAGGCGGCGGTGATCGCGGCGCTCAGCCTCTTCAAGCTGATGCAGATAAGTATCGAGCTGTTCTTGCGTGGTAAAAGCAGTCGCATAAATGCGCGACAACATCGGGTTGTCTGAATTGCCGCGCCAATACGCGCCAGCAACCTTCATCAACTTAAACGCTGCACCGATTTTGCCCGTCGATGTCATGTGAGGACCACGGCACAGATCAAGCCAATCGCCCTGCTTATAGATGTTCAAATCCTGATCTTCAGGAATCGCATCAACAAGTTCTACCTTGAACGCTTCACCATGCGTTTCAAACCAAGCCTTTGCTTGCGCACGTGTCCAGATTTCTTTCTTGAACGGCGCATCACGCGCGATGATCTCGCGCATCTTCTTTTCAATGGCTGGGAAGTCTTCCGGCGTGAAC
>CAIUDK010000309.1 GCA_903897875.1 uncultured Hyphomicrobiales bacterium | reverse complement strand
CGCAGGACGATTTTCATCGCTTTGCCCTGCTCTAAATCAAGCCGCATATCATCGCCGGGCGACAGACGCAGTTGACTGAGTTTGGCACCCATCAGCGCGCCATTTTCATCCAGATCAACCGAGCCACGCACACCCAAGCCGCTGCCAGCATCAAACACAAGCTGATCGATATGTGTGCGATCAGGCAGGCTGGTGATGTTGAAATTGGCTTTCGATGGACGCCCCGGCGGCTTCACAAGCCCCGGCAAGGCACCATCAATGGCGGCGCGTGTAAAATCCAATTCAGCAACAGCCGCAGGCTTATCGCTCTGGCCAAGGATGCCGGTGAAATGCACACCAACGGGGCCGACCAAGCCGGGTGAGCCCATACCAAGACGTGTGCGGGCTGCATCATCAACACTGAAACTCACCGACGCTTCGGTCGCAAAAGTGCCGGCCGGTTTGCGTAAATCGATTGTGGCTGGACCACCCAGCACGCGGCCTTGACCTGTGCCGCGCAAACCATTGCCGTCATAGGTCACAGACAATGTGCCCTGCTCCAACTTCTCTTTGCCGATCAATTTATCGACGGAGAAATTGGTGATGTTGGATGTCGCGCGCATCGACACATTGCCAGCCGAGGCGCGCTTGTCGAGTTTGATGTCGAGGATCAAACGCGCGTCCACTTGGCCCTTGATCGTGGTCGTATCAATTTCGACGCCACCCAAAGCTTTCATGGAATCGCGCGATAGAATTTCACCCAGCGCGTCGAGCGAACCATTGATGCGCGCGGTGATGGTGGCAGGTGCTGGCTTGAGACCGGTATCGGGCGACACAAAGACGCCCTCCGACAACGTCAGCTTTTTGCCGCCGCCAGCATCAATCACACCACGACTGACATTGAGTTGCGCCGTGCGTCCCGTCACATGTGCCACAGCGTCCATAGTCGACAAGGGCGGCACGCCGGGCAGAAAGCTCAATGACGCATTGCTCAAGGTGAAGTCCGACACCAGGCTCTCGTCGGGCGGTGGCAATTGCCACTTCATTGCCGTGAGTGCGGCCTCATCAAAATCCGCAGAGAAGTTGAGCGATTCAACCGTGCCGCTGTGCAAATGATCCTGCAACCACACACGCACTGGCGCACCTGCAATGCTCGGCCAGATGCGCAACATAGCCGGCAAGCTTGAATGTTCAAACTTCGACTTCCAACGCATGTGATGGGCATCTTGGGGCCAATTAATTTCGCCCGACACTGTCATGTCCAACTCAGGGCCTTTGGCCGTCAGCTGATCAATGGTGATCTTCTTATCATCGGCCCAATAATGCGCGGTCAGTCCACCCTGATCGATCACCACTTTGGGATCACCATCGCGCTCCGCACCCAAAACACTATCGGAGCCAGAGCGCAAATTAATCAGCCATGGCTCACCAATGGACGTGGGCGATGAGACTTCACCATTGAAGGACAAAACAGTATCGCCAGAGAAAATCTGCGCGGTGCCAATTTCAAAGCGATGCAGCTCACGGTTCCAGTTGAACTTTCCAGCCGCTTCATCAATCAGGATTGGCTCCTGATCGGGGTCTTTTGTGAATAGATAGCCAGCGCCAATACTCATCCCGCCCGTCACAGACGACAGCTCACCCTCACTTGTGAGCTGAAACTGGAGATCGGCGGAGATCGGCATATCGAAATCAAAGCCCGGCTCGCGAATGGCGGCCAGAAGATTGACCTCATCCATCGACAGATCACGAATTTGCACGTCGAGCTTGCGAGCCGACAGTGCATTCTTCTCGGCCCAAGCCGCCACACGCCAACGCCCATTGGGGCCATCGGCCGCAATATCGAGCTTGGCGCTCTCGCCGCTCTTGTCGAAGGTCAATTCCAGACCGGCAAATTCGGTGATTTGATCGGTGGCGCGATCATCAAAGAGGAGTTTGCCGCGCGCAATGCCAACACGTTCAATCGCGCCAAAGCCGCCATCCGAGCCCATAGCCACATCAAGCAATTGCTGTACGGATTTGGCCAGCGCCGCCAAGGGCCGAATGGGCCGACGCTTGCCCGGCGCCACAGCATCCCCCGCAGGGGCCTCACTGACTGGAGCAAGCTCTTGCTCTTGAGCCAGTGGCGGGTTGGTAATGATGACCGGCTCAGTGCCTGCCGAAATGGCCACAGAGCCATCTGCCTGAACGGCGAGGCGCACGCTGATGTCAAACACTTCAAAGCGTGTGGGCCGCACCATGCCAAAGATCAACGGCCATGGGCTAACAGAGATTTCTGCGCGTGGTGCGCTGATGATTGGGCGGCCGCCCTGACCTAGCAGTGAGAAGCTCTCAATCGCCAAGGTCGGCCCGTGCTCGGTGCGCTCGATAGAGGCCGAGCCGAGTTTGACGCGATAGCCAGTGCCAATACGGCTTTCAAGATCATGGGCAATGCGTGGCAAAAATTCGTTGACCGAAATCGGCCCTTCCGCAAGACGGTGCGCCAAGGCCCACATGCCGCCAAAGGCCAGCAGCAGAACCACGCTCACCAGCCCCGCAAAGCGCACAATAAGACGCGTGCGTTTACGCCCACGCTTGATACGCGCGCGCAAAGCCACCTCATCGCTCTGCGCAGGCAGGGCAACGCTCAGGGCTGGCGCGATATCGTGCATCTCATCGACCAATACGGGGGCGGTCCTCTCGATAAATCGGCCTCCTGTTTGCGAGGCCCGTAGACTGCAATACCTGATTCGACATCAATTTGATTGTTCAGGCGACAGATAGGCAATCTGCATCCTATCCTGTTGCGTAAAAGGCGTTAACATCCCTTGATATGACTTTAAGACGAAAGGAAGGCCAAGAATGACTGCCAAGCTCGCGATCGGCGATAAAGCCCCAAGTTTCAAACTGCCCACAGACAATGACGGCACTCTGTCGCTCAAGGAATTGGCGGGCAAGAAGGTCGTTTTGTACTTTTACCCCAAGGACGACACATCGGGCTGCACGCAAGAAGCGATTGATTTCAACGGCCTAAAAGGACAGTTCACCAAGGCTGGCACTGAGATCATTGGCGTGTCGCCAGATTCTGGCAAGAGCCATGACAAGTTCAAAGCCAAACACAATTTGGGCTTTACGCTCGTCTCAGACGAAACCAAGGAAATGCTTGAGGCCTATGGCGTCTGGGTTGAAAAGAGCATGTACGGCAAAAAATATATGGGCGTTGAGCGCACCACTCTTTTGATAGATGGCAAGGGCAAGATTGCGCAGGTCTGGAACAAGGTGAAAGTACCGGGCCACGCCAAAGAGGTCTTGGACGCAGCCAAAGCGCTTTAATTCAACATTCCGCTGCGGCGTTAGCATCAGCTTAACCTTAATTTTGTCTAATGACTCCGGGCGAGCGCTCTTTTCAAGCTTGCCTCGTTCGGAGTTTTTCCAGTGCGTCAGTTTTTTAAGTCTCGTTTTATGCTCGTGCGTTATGTGGGCCATGACATTCAGGCCCTGCCCCTTCCGATGTGGAGCATTTTGACTCTCGGATTGGTTATTCCTGCACTGATCATGCTTGCCGCCGCCTTTGCAGCCTATGAGCTGCATCGCGATGATATCCTATCGGCTATTCTCGATCGGCATGTGGCTTCTGATTATGCCTATGAAGCGCGGCTCGTTACCTATCGCACGCAATTGGACCGTCTCGCCTCGCATCAATTGGTCGATCAAAATACGCTAGAAGGCCGCGTGCGCGATTTGATGGCGCGCCAAATGGTGCTGGAAAACCGCTCCAATATTTTGGCCTCGCTTGCCGACCAAGTGTCGTTGCCACCTGACGTTGCCGCCATCACCGGCAAGACGCAGCCCCCCGTGCCTGTGCGCACGAGTGCAACACCTTTGCGCCCAACATTCTCAAAGGATTCCGCCAAGCCTGCTGAGACATCCGACAATGGTGACAAGACACGGCCAGCCAAAGATTTGCGCGTAGAAGCCCCTGCCCGCCCTGAGCCTTGGATGCAGGCGCAGACCACATTGGACAAACCCATTGGCGACACCGTCAATGATCTGTCTTCAACTTATGCGGAGATTGAGACGCATCAGAATGAAACGGTAGGCGTGATTGCCAACAGAGCCCGCAGCACATCGACTGTACTCAAAACCGCATTGAATGACGCTGGTTTGGGAAGTGCGCGCTTTATGCCTGCGGCCAAAAACAATAGCAAAGATGCGCCGATGGGTGGGCCATTGTTGGAATTGGCAACGGACCCAACAGGCTCGCCATTTGAGCGCACTCTGCACGCTATGCGCGGCGATATATTGAGCGCGCAATATCTCTTGGCCAATCTGCCAACGATTCCGCTGCGCCGACCAATATTTGGCGCGCTTGATACAACGTCGGGTTTTGGCTCGCGCATTGACCCGTTCACGGGTCGCTATGCCATGCACACGGGGCTCGATTTCCGCGATGCTATGGGTGCACCCGTGCGCGCGACGGCTGCAGGCAAAGTGGTCTTTGCAGGCCCCAATGGTGGCTATGGCAATATGGTGGAAGTCGATCACGGCAATGGTCTGACCACGCGCTATGCGCATTTGTCGGCGATCAGCGTGCGTGAAAACCAATTGCTGAATGCGGGTGCAACCTTGGGACGTTTGGGCTCCACAGGCCGTTCAACAGGTCCGCATTTGCATTATGAAGTGCGTGTCGATGGTGATGCCGTCGATCCCTCGCGCCTTTTGCGCGCGGGCACACGATTGTTTGAGGGCTAGGACGTTTTCCAAACGGAAAACTAATCCACGTCCTCAACCTTTTCAGGCCCGCCGCCATTGACGCGCTGGGCCAACGAGGCTTCCATAAACTCATCAAGGCCACCGTCGAGCACATCGTCAGGCGTGCCTGAAACGTAGCCGGTGCGCAAATCCTTGACCATCTGATAGGGCTGCAAAACGTAAGAGCGGATTTGATGGCCCCAGCCAATTTCCGTCTTGCCAGCAGCAGCCGCATTGGCCTCTGCCTCGCGCTTTTCCAGCTCCATCTCATAGATGCGTGCGCGCAACATATTCCACGCGGTGGCGCGGTTTTTATGCTGCGAACGCTCCATCTGACAGGCAACAACAATGCCTGATGGAGTATGCGTGATGCGCACAGCGGAATCGGTCGTATTCACATGCTGACCACCCGCGCCCGATGAGCGATAGGTATCGATGCGGCAATCGCTTTCCTTCACATCCACGTCGATCTTGTCATCCACAACGGGATAGACCCAGACGGATGCAAAGCTCGTATGGCGGCGCGCATTGGAGTCGAAGGGCGAGATGCGCACCAAACGATGAACGCCAGATTCTGTCTTGGCCCAGCCATGCGCGTTGTGGCCCTTGATCAGCAGAGTGGCGGATTTAATGCCCGCCTCATCGCCGCCGGTTTCTTCGATCAGCTCGACTTTGAATTTGCGACGCTCACCCCAGCGCGAATACATGCGCAGCAACATGCGCGCCCAATCGCAGCTCTCGGTACCGCCAGCGCCTGAGTGAATTTCGATATAGGTGTCATTGCCATCAGCTTCGCCAGACAGCAGCGCTTCAATTTGGCGGCGCTCGGCTTCGGCTTTCAGTGTTTTGAGTTGGGCGATGCCCTCTTGCTCGGTCTCGGAATCATTCTCCATCTCGCCCAATTCGACGAGTGTGATCGCGTCTTCGAGATCTCTCTCAAAGCGCGACAGATTTCCAAGACGCTCTTCCAATTCGGTGCGCTCGCGCATCACCTTTTGGGCAGCATCGGTATCGTTCCAAAGGGAAGGATCTTCAGATTTCGCGTTTAGTTCGGCCAGGCGGCGCGTTGCAGTATCGACGTCAAAGATGCCTCCTCAGCAATCCCATGGATTGCTTGATGGCTTCTGCGAGCGCTTCGGCTTCGGCGCGCATGGGTTCAACTTTCTATTGTCTTAGAAGACGCGGAATTAGGTGAGATTCGACGCAAAGCGCCACTCGATGGCCGGACCATAAAGACGCCGGGCGCAAGAGTAAACTGTCTCAAGCGTAAACCGCCGACCTAATAAAGGCCGCCGGTTCCAGTCCCTACAGCGCGATCTGCATCAGGTCCCGGCCCACGCAAGCTCACCTCACCAATAGCCGAGTAGGAATCGGGTGGTGCTGTGCCCGGCTTAAAGGCTTCCAAGATCGAACCCGGACCAGAGCCACGCAGACCCGTCTTGGTATCAATGGAGATCAGCTTGATACCAGCTGGCACGCGGAATGGCGTGTCTGGCTTGTCCTTCAGCGCGAGCTTCATAAAGTCGCGGAAGATAGGCGCGGCATAAATACCTGCCGTGGCTGACTCACCCATGGAGCGCGGACGGTCGTAGCCCATGAAGACGCCCACAGTGAGATCGGGCGAGAAGCCAACAAACCAAACGTCCTTGGACTCATTGGTCGTGCCGGTCTTACCTGCCACATGCTTGCCCACTTCGCGCACAATTCCTGCCGTACCACGTTGCACAACACCTTCCATCATAGAGGTGATCTGATAGGCGGTCAGCGGATCAAGCACTTGCTCGCGCTCATCCACTAGCTTTGGCTCGTTCTGATTGCTCCACTTGGCCGCATCACAGCCCTGACAGACGCGCTCGTCGTGACGGAAAATCGTGTGGCCCCAGCGGTCTTGAATACGGTCCACCAAAGTCGAGCGAATACGTCTGCCGCCATTGGCGAGCATCGAATAGGCTGTGGTCATGCGCAAAACAGTCGTCTCGCCAGCACCCAGTGACATCGCCAATACTGGCAACATGTCATCGTAAATGCGGAAACGCTTGGCGTATTCGGCCACCAGCGGCATGCCGATGTCGCGTGCCAAACGCACGGTCATCAAATTCTTGGAATGTTCAATGCCGTAGCGCAATGTGTGAGGCGCACTCACACCTCCCCCGTGATAATTCTCCGGCCGCCAAATCTCACCATTGCCCTGATCAATCTCAATAGGCGCATCAAGCACAACAGACGATGGCGTATAGCCATTATCCAAAGCGGTGGCATAAACGAACGGCTTGAACGACGAGCCGGGCTGACGCAGAGCCTGCGTGGCACGGTTGAACTCGGATTGATCGAACGAGAAGCCGCCAACCATCGCAAACACGCGCCCGGTATAAGGGTCCATCGCAACAATGGCACCCGACACTTCGGGAATTTGGCGTAGCCGATATTGACCCTGCTTGCCCTCAAGCGGCTCGACATAAACAACGTCGCCGGGGCGCAAAATGGTGCGCAAAGGCTTCTTGGTCCACTTCACGCCATCCGGCGGCACCGTTGCCGATTCACGCTCGCGGCTGATTTCGCTAAACCGCTCGCGCGGTGGCTGAAGGCCAATGCGGGCAGCCGTGTCGTTGACGTCCAACACCACAGCCAGTCGCCATGGCTTCACGTCGCCAAAGGCTGGAATTTCACCAAGCGCCACGCCCCAATCGGTGCGAATGTCGATGTTGCGCATGGGACCACGAAAACCGTGTGCTTCGTCATAGCGCACGAGACCATCGACCAGAGATTTACGCGCCCACAATTGCATATTGGGATCGAGCGTCGTGCGCACAGAAAGGCCGCCCTCATAGAGGCGTTTTTCGCCGTAGCGATCAATCAATTCACGACGCACTTCTTCCGCAAAGAAGCCCGCTGCAAAATTGTTTGGTGAAAGTGACCGTGGGTTCACACCCAATGGTTCTGTTTTCGCCTTATCACCGTCAGCGCGCGTGACATAACCATTATCCATCATGCGGTCGATGACGTAATTGCGGCGCGCAATCGCTGCTTCACGATAGCGGAACGGATGGTAATTGTTGGGGCCCTTGGGCAGTGCGGCCAAGTAAGCCACTTCGGAGAGCGTCAGCTCATGCACCGATTTGCCGTAATAATTGAGGGCAGCGGCAGCGATGCCGTAATTGCCCAACCCCAAAAAGATTTCGTTCAGATAGAGCTCAAGAATACGCTCTTTCGAATAGGTTGTTTCAATGCGCAGAGCCAACAAAGCTTCGCGGATTTTGCGATCAAAGCTGCGCTCATTGTTGAGCAAGAAGTTCTTGGCAACCTGCTGCGTAATGGTGGAGGCGCCCTGCACGCGCTTTGAGCCTTGCACAAGCACAACCACAGCACGCGCAATGCCTTCAGGATCAATGCCGTTGTGGACGTAGAAGTTTTTGTCTTCGGCAGAAATGAAGGCCTGTTTGATCAGCGCTGGAATGGCCGCGCTAGGCAAATACAAACGACGTTCATGCGCATATTCGGCAAGCAAAGAGCCATCGGCCGCATGCACGCGTGTCATCACGGGCGGCTCGTAATTCTTCAACTGATTGGTGTCAGGCAAATCCTGCTGATAATGCCAAAGCACGAGGCCAGCGCCCACGGTACCGAGCACGAGCATGATCGAGCCGGTCGCGAACAAAAAGCCGAAAAATCTTGCAATGGCCTTCATAAATTCCTCTCTGCCACGCCCCCGCCAGCTATGGCGTCAGCGCTCATCTAATCTGGCTTCTATCAGCCCAAACGAACTTGCGCCACAGGAGACCTGCACCACAACAGACAACGCAAAATGATACGCGGAAATCCCAGCACACACGCCCCCCAAAGGACATAGATGGAACCACTTTTAGGTGATTCTGGGGCACGACTTACCTACTTAGCTTGACTATACTCATCAGGCAAAGACCCATCTGATGGGAGGGGTTCGGAACTGGCCCCATGAACGCGCGCATACAAAAACGAGTCGATGG
>CAIUDK010000308.1 GCA_903897875.1 uncultured Hyphomicrobiales bacterium | reverse complement strand
GCGTGTCTCATAGCGGTCGTAGTGAAACGTCATTCCAGATCCCCGGAGCTGTTAACGCTCCACTTGGATTTACTAGGCCAAATTTTTGATGTCTTCGTCAAGCGCCGCAAAGCTGAAATAAATATCTGTTGATTGCCATTTATGGCCAAGCTCAGGGAATAATATGATAATTCTTTGAGCAGTTTTTCGAAATATTTTTCGAAGCGTTACGGCAGCCTTACGGGTTGGGCAATTTCAACAGACCTGCAACACCGGTTTCATCGCCAAAAACAAGTTCTTGCCCGTTTTTATGCCAACAAAGAGCCGTGATCGATGCCTTGGGCGCATCAGCCGACGTTGCGCGAACAAGAATTTCTGCTGCATCGCCCAATCTGCACAACATGACCCAACCATCATCATACCCTATGGCAACGATGGCGGCGCTTGGGTGAAACGCAACCTGCGATACACGCGCCGGGCGCACACCACATTCGCGTGGCCCCTTGCCCATCGGGCCGTCTTTCGACTGAAACGGCCACACGATACAAGCCTCTGCACCAGAGGTTGCCAACCATTGACCATCAGGCGACCAAGAAAACGAACGCGTCTTGGACGGATAGCCCGTCATGCGCATGTCTTTTTTATCAGCCACGCGCCAACCATGCAGAGAATGTTCCTGCATCGCGCTGATGACGAATTTTCCATCAGGCGAAACTGTCAAATCCAAATGCGAGCCAGCCCAAGGCAGACCTTCTGTCTCGCCCTTGATGTTGGGAAACCACAGAGACACGCCGTTATAATGCGCCATCGCCAAACGATAGCCCTTGGGCATAAAACCAAGGCCGCGCACCGTTGAGGGTGCGCTCATGGCCTTTATTTCGCCCTTGGTATCGCGCGCATAAACGTTTTTGCCAATGCTCCACGCCATCGCGCCATCAGAGCGCAGGGTCACAGCATCAATCCATTTGCCTTTTTCATGCGCGAGCTCTTGCATCGACCCATCGGCGCGGATTTCCACCACACGCCCATCGTCGCCGCCCGTGATCATGCGTTGATGATCTGCTGCGGCAAATAACAAAACCGCATCTGGATGCGCATGCAAAACCGTCTCTTGCTCACCGCGCTTGAACACCACATCGCCATTGGCGAGCGCAAACACAATTGCGTCGCCCATGAACGCAGCAGCGATGACTTCCGCGCTAACGCTGATGGGCGTCACATGAGCGGTGAGAGATTGGTCAGACATGAATCACTAAACCTTAAACGAGCGCAGATCAGATGGATTAGACAGCACAGGCCAAAAAGCCCTTGCGCAATTCATCTTCCTTCAGCTTGCGTCCAATGAACACGAGCTTAGACTCACGCGTCTCGCCCGGCTTCCACTCGCGCTGCAAATCGCCATCCAAAATCATATGCACGCCTTGGAACACAAAACGCTTTGGCTCGTCTTTGAAAGCCAAAATGCCCTTCGAGCGCAAAATGCTAGGGCCTTCTTGCTGCACCAGATCATTGATCCATGGCATGAACTTATTGGGATCGACATCGCCGGGAATGCGAATGGCGACCGACATCATCTCTTCATCATGATAATGCTTTAGGCCGCGCGCAGGCTCAGCATGGTCGTGGTGGTCATGGCCACAGTCAGGTCCGCAGTCTGCACCATGTTCTGCATGATCTTTGTGAGCATGTTCTTTATGGTCATGCGCATGATGGTCGTGACCATGATGATCATGACCATGGTGGCCGTGCTTATGATGTTCATGATCGCAGCCGGGACCACATTCGTGCTCATCGCCTTCGACATATAAAAACTCTGGTTCGATTTCCAGAATACGATCCAGATCAAAAGCATTGCGGCCCAGCACAGCATCAAGCGGCACCTGACAACGCGTGGTCTTGTGCAATTTGGCATAGGGGTTGATGGCGCGAATACGGCCTTCGACCTCACGCAATTCAGCTTCGGACACAAGATCAATCTTGTTGAGAATAATCACATCGGCAAAAGCGATTTGGTTCTTGGCTTCTGGCGCATCTTTGAGACGCTCGCTCAACCATTTGGCATCAGCAACTGTCACCACCGCATCAAGGCGGGCTGAATCTTGAATGTCTTGATCGACAAAGAAGGTTTGCGCCACAGGGGCGGGATCGGCCAAACCTGTTGTCTCAACAATGATCGCGTCAAACTTGCCACGGCGCTTCATCAAACCTTCGATGATGCGAATGAGATCGCCGCGCACCGTGCAGCAGATGCAACCATTGTTCATCTCGAAGACTTCTTCGTCAGCACCGACAACCAGATCGTTATCAATGCCAATCTCGCCAAACTCATTCACGATCACTGCGAATTTATGGCCGTGATCTTCGCTCAAAATACGATTGAGCAAAGTGGTCTTGCCAGCACCCAGATAGCCGGTGAGCACGGTGACGGGAGTTTTCTCGGACATATTTGGCTCCGTTGAATGCGCCCACCCCAGCGCCTTGAGGCGCATGGAAGCGGTCACGAAATGGGGGTCAGCGCTGGGCGGTCAGCGCATCAGTCAGCACCCTTATATTGTGTTTGACCATGAGGATGTAAGTCCCCGCAGGCCCATTTGGCTCAGAGAGTGAGTCCGAATAGAGCGTGCCGCCGATTTTAGCCCCTGTTGCCGCACTAATTTGGGCCATCAGGCGCTGATCTTTGATGTTTTCCATAAAAAGGGCGGGAATTTTCTCAAGTTTGATCTGGCGGATAATGCGCCCAATATCGCGCGCAGAGGGCTCGGCCTCTGTCGAGACACCTTGGGGGGCCACCAGAGCCAGCCCGTAGGCCGCGCCAAAATAGCCAAAAGCGTCATGGGTGGTGATAATCCGCCGCTGCCCTGGCGCAATGGCAGCCACGGCTGCGCGCACCTCAGCCTCCAAAGCATCAAGCTCGGCTGTGAGCTTGAGCGCATGGGCCGCGTAAAGAGCGCGACCATCGGGATCTACGGCACTCAAACCTTCGGCAATATTGGCCACATAGATTTTGGCATTGCTTAAAGATTGCCAAGCATGGGGGTCAACCTGCCCCGCATGGTCCTCACCGGCCGCACGCTGGCGCGGAATGATGCCCTTGGTGGCCACCACAATTTTGGCCTTCGTGCCTGATGCTGCCACCAACCGATCAATCCAGCCCTCAAAGCCAAGGCCATTTTCAACAATGAGCTGGGCTTGCGCCAAGAGACGCGTGTCAGATGGGGCGGGCTGAAACACATGCGCATCGCCGCCGGGGCCCACGAGGCTTGTGACCTTGACGCGCGTCCCACCCACTTGGGCAGCCAGATCCGCCAAAATGGAAAAGGTCGCCACCACTGGGATGGGTTGTGTCTGTGTCTGTGCTTGGGCTTGGGCTTGGGCTTTGGCTTGGGCGGGCACTGCCACCATCAGCAAGATTGCAAAGAGCCAGTTCATCTTAACCCTCAAGATGTTGCTCACGTCGCCACAGACGCATGAGGCCAGAACTGCGGCCAAACACCAGCGAGATAAAATACAAAGCGCCCGCCGCCAAAATAATCATCGGCCCGGTCGGCACACCCGTTTGATAGGACGCTACCAAACCCAAATAGCTGGCGAGCAAAGCAAACAACACAGACAGGCCCAACATCGCCGTCATGTCTCGCGCCCATAGCCGCGCGCTGGCGGCTGGCAACATCATCAAACCCACAGCGAGCAAAGTGCCCAGCGCATGAAAGCCGCCCACAAGATTGAGCACGACAAGCGCCAAGAATAAAACCTGCGCAACGCCACCCGCATGTGGTCGCACAGAATTTAGAAAGCTCGGATCAATCGTCTCCATTACCAGCGGGCGATAGAGCGCAGCCAATCCAATCAAAGTGAGGCTGGCAATGATCGCGAGCAAAACAAAGGTGGCATCATCCAGCGCCAACACTGAGCCAAACAACACATGCAGCAGATCCACATTCGATCCGCGCAACGACACGATGGTGACGCCAAGCGCCAATGAAATCAGATAAAACGCCGCCAAGGACGCATCTTCACGCAAGGCCGTAAAGCGCGCCACAGCGCCTGACGCCAGCGCCACCACAAAGCCCGCAATCAAACCGCCAGCCGTCATCGCACCCAATGAGAGGCCTGCAAACAAATAACCAATGGCAGCGCCGGGCAAAATCGCATGGGCCATCGCATCACCCGTGAGCGACATACGGCGCAAGATGAGAAACACACCAATGGGCGCGCCAGATAAGGCCAGCGCCAAAGTGCCCACAAGGGCGCGGCGCATAAAATCAAACTCAACAAACGGCGCTAAAAATAAATCGTACATTACGCCACCCGCGCGCAGATCATCGCATCGCGATCAAACGCTTCCACCATGTGGCGCGCTTGGGCCAGATTAAGTGCGCTCAATGTCTCTTGCGTATCGCCCCACGCCACACATTCACGCGCCAGCAAAAGTGTGCGCGGAAAATGTTGGCGCACAAGGTCAAAATCATGCAGCACAGCGATCACCGTGCGGCCCTGCTGATGCCATTGCGCAATCAAATCCAACAGATCTTCCGTCGTATTGGCATCAAGGGCCGTGAAGGGCTCATCCAACAACAGAATGGCCGCATCTTGCATCACAAGGCGCGCAAACAACATGCGCTGCATTTGCCCACCCGATAAAGTGCCAATCAAACGATCTTCCAGCCCAGTCAAACCCACGCGGGCAATGGCATCAAATGTCGCCTGTTTGGCGCGCCGACCAATCGAACCAAACAGGCCCGAACGCTGCCAATCGCCCATCGCCACCATGTCGAACACGGTGATGGGAAAGGAGCGGTCAATCTCAACCATTTGCGGCAAAAAGGCGATGTCGCGCGCTGTGCAATCTTGCCAAGCAAGCTGACCACCCAAGGGTTCTAGCGCGCCAGACAGCGCCTTGAGCAAGGTGGATTTGCCAGCACCATTGGGGCCGCAAATGGCCAGCAATTCGCCGCGCGCAATTGAGCCAGTCAGGTGATGGACAGCCGGATGGCGCTCATAGCCGAGCGTCACATCGTTAAGTTGAAGCGCCACGCTCATGCCGCCCCCCACAAAACTGCAAACACCGCCGCCCATAACAGGGCCAGCAACACAGCCACAAAAATCAGCCTCTGGCCGAGTGACAAGCGCAACAACGACAGTGGCGAGACTTGCACGGGCGCGGGCCTGTGCTCATGCGGATCATGGGCATGATCATGGCTGTGGCCATGGTGATGCGCGTGGTGATGCGCATGATCGTGATGATCGGCAGCCATAGCGCTCAAGCCTGTTGTTGCGGATGAAGAATTCATAGCAATGTTATATTATAACGTTGCGTGCCCTTCAAGCAGACAACACCAGCTTAACAGCCTGTGCTGCCGCCTGCCCGGTGGCCCAAGCGCCGTGAGCGGTGGAAAAGTAATGCGGCGAGACGGCCTCGCCAGCAAAAAAGATCCGTTCATCGACGGGAGCAGCCAAAACCGCGCGCTGATCCGCATAGCCTGGCAAAGCATGGGAATAAGACCCGCCTGCAAAGCCATCATTGGCCCAGGCCGAGGATGTGACAAAGCTCAGCCGCTTGCGCATGGCCGAGCCCAACGCGTCCACAATCTCATCCACGGCGGCGGCCGCAAACGCTGCTTGCCCCGCATGTTCTAGCTCGCGCGCATATTGGCCACCAAAATAACCCTCAATCACCGGCCGCCCAAAGGGCCGCAAATGATAGGAGCCCTTGGCTGTGCGGTTTGTCGCCCCCATCAGGCGGCCATCGACGGGAAATTCCTCGGCATTATCCACATGCAGAAAAATCTTATCGGCCACGCCCAAGGGCAGACAGGCGGCTGCGTGAATTTTATCTGGCAGGGCTGGCGAAAAGCGCACCTCGCCACGCGCCAACAAATTGGTGGGCACACTCAAAATCACAGCGCGCGCTTCAATCACACCCTGAGATGTTTGCAGCCGAATACGCGCACCAGAATGATCGATCAATTTCACAGCGCAATTCAACTGCACATTCGCAGTTGAGCCAAGAGCTGCAAACAAAGCGCCATAGCCCTGCGCCACACGCCAGTTCACCTCAGAATCGTGATAATGATCGAAATCATGTACCGAAAGTCGATCCAACTCCGTGCCATTCACATAAGTCGAGATCGCATCAATCAGCGGATTCCAAGAACAGCCCGGCTCCAACACATCTGAAGCCGCATGATCGGGCGCACGCGCCGCCAATTCCAAACGCTCATAAAACGCGCCTTGCGCTGCACGAAACGCGCGTTGCTGCGGAATCGAAAAACCAGCCTCGCTCATATCTTTTTGCCACGGCGGTGTTGAGCGATCGATAGTGAAACCCGCATCTTCCGCAAGAGCCACCAACGGATTTTGATCGGCCGAATGCAGCCAGCCGCAGCCCATATCAAGCGCCATCGTGTTGTGTGAGGCCGTCCATGCGCGCCCACCCAAACGCCCGCGCGCTTCAAGCACAGTGCACGACAATTTGGCGTCAATCAGCGCACGCGCCGCACCAAGCCCGGCAGCACCAGCGCCCACAATCACAACATCGAATGAATTTGTCATAACGCACTCAAACCTTAAAGCGGACGGCTTTGGGAAGATATGCGACGCCGCCCCGGATAGGGGACCAGCAATGATCAGCCGCGAATGGGCTCAGCGCGGGCCGCCGCGCGCACAAAATAATACAGGCAAACAAGGCCCAAAATGCTGAAGATGATTTCCACAGCCAGACCAACGACAGGCGGCAGTTGGAATAGACCGCTCATGGCCCAGCCAGCAGCCCAGCTAGTGCCCACGAATTCCGTGCCCACCAAAATCGCCACGCTGACGAGGGTGAGAAGGTTGGTCGTGTTGATTGGCTTTTTCTGGGTCACGCTCAAATCTCCTGATGCGCTCTAAATAAACCATGGGGCCGCGATCCGCAACGCCCCCGGCTAGCCGCCAGCAGCACTCAAGCCTAAAAGCAGCGCCGCACCCACCACAAACACAACCATCGCCGCCAACCATTCGACGCCAGAAGCGACCAGAGCGGCCCGGCCCGACTGAGCGCCCAACAGCCGCACTGCCAAATCCTTAGCAAAGACCGAGAGTGCCGCCAGCCCGCCCGTCGTCAAAGCCGTGCCCAAGGCCATCGCAAAAGTCGCCGCCACGCCCGACAAAAACACGCCCTGCGCCATGGCAAAGACAAGCACCAGAATCGCCCCCGAACACGGCCGCGCTCCAGCTGCAAAAATTGTCAGTGTCGCGCTCTTCCAAGACAGAGCCCCGCTTAAACGTCTGGGGTCAGGCATATGCACATGGCCACAGCTAGGGCCATGCTGATGCATCTCATCAGCCTCACACGCCTCGCACACAAAGCGCGCCGCAACCGAGCCCTTGGTTGGACGTGCCCGCCACAAAAGCAAAAACGCCCGCCCCTTGCGCACAATCAGCCACAGGCCCAGCAGCGCGATGCAGCCAAAACTCACCATCTCAATCGTGTGGGCCACATCGCGAATATGCAGCGCGCTCATCTGCAACAGCAGCGCAAAAATACCCACCAAAGCGACGGCAACACATCCTTGCAAAGCGGCGGCCGCAAACGCAATCACCAAGCCACGTCGCAATGCGCGCTCATTGGCCAGCATGTAAGACGCAATCACCGCTTTGCCATGGCCGGGCCCCGCCGCATGCAGCACGCCATAGACAAAACCAATCCCCATTAACACCGGCAAAGCGCTGACGCCCTTGGCCATGTCGCGCACAGCACCACTTAACATGCGCTCAAATTGCGATTGCGTGGCGAGCAGCCAACCCGTGAAGCCCGACGCCGAACCGCCACCTTCAGAAATGCCAACACCAAAAGGATTGCGCGCTTGGGCCAAAGCCTCAAATGAATGCAACACGCCAAACAACAGCACGCACATCATTAAAACTGCAAGAACATAAGACCTTTTCATGGACAAGCCACAATGGCTCGATCAGCGAGCTTGATGCCAAAATCAGCGCCGGGCGATAGGCCAGAGAAAAAAGATTCGTTGAGCTTTTTGGTCTCCGTCTCTTCCAAAGCCTTCGGCTGCGAAACGCTCAGCGAACAGCCCGCAGGCGCATTCACCAATTTCACGGCTTCATCTTTCACAAAAGAGAAAGCGACAAAATAGCTCGGATCATAAATCTGGAGTGCCAAAAATTTGCCCACCGGAACGGGCGCTTTGAGCGGCACGGTAAAATGCAGGGTCAGAATTTTGGCTTCATCCTGATGGATGGAATAATCTTTTGCGGGCGCAAATTCGAGCTTCTTGCCGCCCATTTTTATGGATGTGAAATATTGATATTCTTCGAGTTGCTCAACATTGGTCTGGGCAATCGGCAGCAAAGTCTCATCACTCAATTGCGCACCAGCCGCGCCCACACCCGTCACCGCAAAAGACGAATACATTTCATCAAACACCCAATGATGGCGGACACCCACCACCTTGCCATCGTCAAACAAAACCTCGGAGCGCATCGCGACCCAAACATGGGGATGCGCAAAGGCTGGCACGGTGAGTGCGAGAAGGCCCAGGCAAGATGGGATTAAGCAGGACAGGATGAGTTTGCGCAGGGTTCGGTTCATGTGCTCGATTCGATGTGTGGAGCCTTAGTCTATGCCAAATTGGGCAGGAGCGTGACAGGGGGATGGGGGTAGCAGTCCAAACATGACGCAGACTATTTGGATAAATGTCTCAATCAATTCTCATTGTGCACAATGAGAACAAGTCGCGGCGCATCGTTCCAATAACTGAACGCTTGCCATAAAAAGCTGTACTGCTAAGCTTTGATCACAAAGTCTTTTAGGAGGCGGCGACTCGGATTAACTCGGAGACTCTGCGCTCAACACTCAAGCGCTTTGGGGCACTCACCGCTCCATAGTCGGGGTTGGCTTATCGTCCCAAAACAAAAGGGCACCCCTTACGGAGTGCCCTTTGACTTAGGAAGTCGAGGATTCGTCCGCCGAAGCAACTGCCAATCTAGTCTCGACTTTTCGAGGATAAAGTTAGGGGCTGAAAAGAGAAAAGTCAATGTTAATGAACGCCCCCGATACAGAGCTGCTCACATTGATGATCTCCCCAGAACGCTTGAGAGCCCTCAAGACGCTGACAGGGTCAGAGGAAGCGGCCATTGAGTTGCATCAAGAAACGCTCAGGTTAGGCGCAGCACTGATGAATGTCACAGCCACTGTTGAAATTGCCCTTCGGAATATGATTTGCGAAAATCTCAGCCACCATTTTGCAGTGCCGAACTGGCTCCTACAGCCTCCAATTCACTTTCAATGGCGACCACCGGAACAAAAGAAAATTGCGAGCGCGCTAGATAGTGCAAGGCGTGCGGAATATTCGAAGCTCACGCAGGCAGAAAAAGCCGCTTTAGATCACCAAGCCTATCCCGGAGGCAGACCGCCTCACATCTCGCATCTTAAGCGCGCTCAAGATCGGCGAAAACGCATAATGGTTTCCGAAGGTAAGGTGATCGCAGAGCTGACGCTCTATTTCTGGAAGCGTCTTTATAGCCCTGATTATGAACAAACCCTTTGGCGGACAACCTTGAAAAGGACATTCCCCTATAAAAAGCTTTCCCGCGCCGTCGTGGCGACACATTTGGAACAAATCTATCAGTCGCGCAATCGGCTCGCTCATCATGAGCCGGTGTTGCATAAACGGTTTACCGAAACGATCAAAGCAATTGAATTCGTAATTCAACACCTCGAAGCGACGCCTCCGAGCCTCACGACGCCACTCGCAAAACTCTTGAGCGGGGATTTGACTGACGTCTCAAAAAAAGCCGCAGCTTTTCATGCTCGTTTAGATACCTATCGGGTGAAATGATCCGCTATACTAAGATTTCTGTTTCCTGCGGATCTCAGGCTTGGCGATAGAAGGGCATCGACTGCATCAAAACGTGCTCTCGCCAAACGCCCCCAAAACAAAAAAACGGCGGTCTGTTTCCAGACCGCCGCCAAACTTAGCGCACCAAAATGTTGCGGAACTGCCAAGGGTCGCTCTCGTCAATGTCTTCTGGGAAGAAGCCCGGACGATCAGTGAGCGGTGTCCAATCTGTATAGGCACCAATCACGGGGCCTAGATAAGGCATCTGCACTTCTAGGCAGCGGCGGTAATCCATCTCATCAGCTTCCACGATGCCAGCGGTTGGATTTTCCAACGCCCACACCATGCCAGCCAAAACAGCGGACGTGACTTGCAGACCGGTTGCGTTTTGGTTTGGCGCAATGCGGCGTGTCTCTTCAATGGAGAGCTGCGAGCCATACCAATAGGCATTTTTGCCATGGCCAAACAACAACACGCCAAGCTCATCAATGCCGTCGAGAATTTCAGACTCGGACAGAATGTGATGCGTGTCTTGAATGCGACCTGCCTGACCAAACACTTCATGCAAGGACAGCACAGCGTCATTGGCAGGGTGATAGGCGTAATGACAGGTTGGACGATAGACCACAGCGCCGTTCTGATCGCGATGCGTCAAATAATCGGCGATGGAAATGGATTCATTGTGCGTGACAAGAAATCCATATTGCGCTTGTGCTGTTGGCGTCCACGAGCGCACGCGCGTGTTAGCGCCCGGCTGATTCAAAAAGATGGCTGCGCCGCAACCTCCTTTATGGCCAATTGCATTGTCTGGCTTCCAACGCTCGTGCGTGCCCCAGCCCAATTCAGCTGGCTGCATGCCTTCTGACAAAAAGCCTTCGACCGACCAAGTGTTGACGAACACACCTTGTGGCTTTGGTGTTTTTGCGCGCTGCGTATCGCGCTCGGCAATGTGAATGCCCTTCACGCCCAAACGTGACGACAGAGCCGCCCATTCTTCGCGTGTTGTTGGCTCTGGTGCGGTATCGCCCAAATCAGCGGCGAGATTCACAAGACCCTGCTTGACGAACCACGACACCATGCCGGGGTTTGCGCCGCAGGTGGAGACCGCTGTTGTGCCGCCGGGATTTTTGCGCTTGGCAGCCAGCAGAGTTTCACGCAACGCATAATTGGAGCGTGCTTCTGGTGGCAGAGTTTTGTCGAAGTAAAAGCCGGTCCATGGCTCGATCACAGTGTCGATGTAAAGTGCGCCGATCTCGCGGCACAATTCCATGATCGCGACCGACGACGTGTCCACTGACACATTGACGCAAAAGCCTTGGCCGCCGCCGCGTGTCAGCAATGGCACAAGCACATCGCGATAATTATGCGCGGTGAGGGCTACATGATGGAAAGCAATGCCAGCCTTATCGAGCATAGCGCGATCGGCATCATTGGGATCGATCACGACAAGACGCTTCTTGTCGAATTTGAAATGGCGCTCGATCAGCGGCAAAGTTCCCTTACCGATGGAACCAAAACCAATCATCACGATTGGGCCATCGATACGGCCATAGACGGGCCATTCAGTCATCACATTACTCCAGTCAAAACAGTCAAACGGGTTAAGGCCACGGCAGGGTTTTCAAGTCAACCCCACACGCCAGCCAGACACGCCTGCTCAAGCGATCAAACCTCTTCTCACCTCAGCATGGCAAATATTACGCCTCAGAATCCGAGCCCGAATTGTTGCTACTAGAGCCAAAAATTCCGCCAATCACCGCGCCAGCCACTGCCGAGCCCACAGAGCTTGTCTGCGGGGTCGGTAGTGGCAGATAACGTGCAATTTCCTCGGCCAAATTCATAATCGGCATGCTTTGTAAGCCCACTTTGCCGGGGCCCCGCAAGGTCGCCAAAAACAGCCCTTCGCCACCAAAGACGATGTTTTTAAAGCCGCGCACCATTTGAATATCAAAATCCACAGAGGGTGAGAAAACGCCGACATGGCCCGCGTGAACCTTCAACACTTCGCCAGCCTTCAGCTCTTTCTCGACCATTTCACCTGATAGATCGAGCCAAACAACGCCCGGCCCCGTGACCTTTTGCAAGATGAAGCCATCACCGCCAAACAGGCCGGCACCAAAGCGTTTTTGAAAAGCCAACTCCAATTTGATCGACTTTTGCGCACACAAAAACGTCTCTTTGCGGCAGATCAGCGATTCACCCGCCGCCAAATTGCAGGCCAAAATCGTACCGGGAAACCGCGGCGCAAACGCCACATGGCCATCACCTTTGGAGGTGAAATCTGTCACAAAGAAACTACCGCCCGTGAACGAGCGCTTGAGCCCTTCAAAAAATCCGCCACCCGTATGCGTATCCATATCGATGTCTTCGTTCATCCAGCACATCGTATTGGTCTGGCTGTAGACGGTCTCACCGGGCGCCAGATCAATCGCCACTGTTTGCATGATGGTGCCGACGATTTCGTAATGCATTTTGAGGGCTCGCAATTGGATTTTTAACATCAAAAAAGACCGCCCCTGTTGAGAGGCGGCCTCAGGAGAAGATAATTTAAGCTGCGATTTTATACATCGCAACATCAGTCTGTGCGGACAGATCGCGTGCGCCAGTTGCCACAACGGAACCGCGCGCTTGGGCCAGTGCGCCGGGCTCAATCTCCAACCCGAGAAAACGCTCGAGATCCACTGGGCCGGGCAGTTGAAGCGATTGCGTCAACTGCGGCTCGAAGCCAAACGGTGCGTAATAGGGCGCATCGCCAACCAAGATCACGGCCTTGTGGCCCCGCACCAAAGCGCGGCACAGCGCCTCGCCCATGAGCTTAGAGCCGAGCCCCAATGAGCGATGTGTTTTCGCAACTGCCAACGGCCCCAGCATGAGGGCTGGCACACCACCAGCAGTCACATGCCAAAGACGTACGGTGCCAACAACGCGGCCGTCATCAAGCGCCACAAGTGACAGACCATTTGCAGGCAAGCGCCCTTCACGCAAACGCTCGCAGGTCTTGCCAAAACGCGCCACACCAAAGGCGTCATCCAGCAGACGCTCACGCGCTGCGATGTCGCAGGCGCGTTCAGAGATAATCTGCACGCGCTGAGCAAATGAGATCGGCTGTGACGAAGTCACATTGGTTGGCATAACCAAAGACATTGAATGCAAAGACATGGCGGCCTCCATCCGGCGCTTGCGCGCCTTTCTTCCAAAAGGAAGACTATAAAAAGAAGGATGAATTGCGAGAGTGGTGCTCTCGCCTTTGCTTTGGCTACGCGTCGCGAAGCCTCTGCCGCAAGGTGTTTCAGTCTTTAGATGACAAAAGACTGAAGCGGAGGAAAGCCATTGAAGCCAACCGCCGAATAGGTCGTCGTATAAGCGCCTGTGCCTTCGATCAGCACTTTGGCGCCAATCTCGAGGCTCACGGGAAGGAAGTATGGGTCCTTCTCATAGAGCACATCGACCGAGTCACATGTGGGGCCAGCCAACACACAAGCCTCAAGCTCATCGCCATCGAAGTCAGTGCGGATTGGATAGCGGATCATCTCGTCCATTGTTTCGGCCAGTCCATTGAACTTGCCGATGTCGAGATAAACCCACTTCACATTATCGTCTGCCGACTTCTTCGAGATCAGCACAACCTCAGCCTCGATCACGCCGGCATTGCCGACCATGCCGCGACCTGGTTCGATGATTGTCTCAGGAATGCGGTTGCCAAAATGCTTGCGCAACGAGCGGAAAATCGCCTGTCCGTAAGCCTTAACAGCTGGCACGTCCTTGAGATATTTGGTCGGAAAACCACCGCCCAAATTGACCATCGAGAGGTGAATGCCCTTCTCAGCCAAATCACGGAAAATCGCCGATGCTGACGCAAGTGCTGCATCCCACATGCGTGGGTTGCGCTGCTGCGAACCAACATGGAACGAAATGCCGTAAGCCTGCAGGCCGAGACGCTGAGCGCGCTCAAGCACAGTGCCAGCCATCTCAGGCACGCAACCAAATTTGCGCGACAGCGGCCATTCGGCGCCATCTCCATCACACAAAATGCGGCAGAACACCTTTGAGCCTGGAGCCACGCGAGCAATCTTCTCAACTTCGGCTTCGCAATCAACTGCAAAGAGGCGAACGCCAAGCGCATAGGCGCGGGCGATGTCACGTTCTTTCTTGATTGTGTTGCCAAAGCTCAGGCGCTCTGGCGGGCAGCCAGTTGCCAACACCTGTTCGATCTCGACAACCGATGCGGTGTCGAAGCACGAGCCAAGGCGTGCCAGCAAATCCAGCACTTCAGGCGCAGGATTAGCCTTCACGGCGTAGAACACGCGCGTGTCAGGCAAAGCCGTCGCAAAAGAGCGGTAATTGTCACGCACGACCTCGAGGTCGAGAACCATGCATGGGCCGTCATCACGTCCAGCATCACGTCGCTGGCGGAGGAAATCTTGGATACGATCAGTCATCGCGGCATCCCTTCGAAGGGCGCGCATCTGCGCGCCTAAATGAGTGGGCTTCGGTGGGCAGCGACATCAGCCACTGTGCGCGCGATGGAGACGCGAACAGTTCGATCATTCGCCACCCGGGGATCTCAGAGCGCATCGCAATGGCATAGCCATAGCAATGCATCCGTTGATCGGGTGCTGCGCCGTCGGACACGCTTCGCTCAGAAGGCTTGCGCCGACTAAGTTGGTTCGTGGCCATCGTTTGGAAAGGATGAGCTCCTATCCGCACGCCCGGCAAGAAAGACAAGCCTCTTCGTAGCTGGCGTTGGAAGCCAGCAGAGACGAAAAAGCCCGGTCCGTCGTTGCTTTAAGTCATGTCCCCCGTTTGGCGGGGTTCGCCGGTTCGCTCCGGCTGGCGGTTTTTTCGCGGTGGTTAACCGGCCTCTTGTCCGGATCCCCACCAACCGCCACACGACCACAGGCACGTGCGATTTGGGCAAGGCGGAAAATATGCATTTTGCGCGACAACACAAGCGCTAATTACGTCACAATCCGATTTTCCGAAGATTTTTTAGGATGAGATGCATAGATGCATCAATCTGGGGCCCACGGACACCCAAAGCGCCCGCATTAACCTATTCTTGAGCGCCATCTTTGCAAAGCGGCTTGCTCGTTGGGGCGAACATCGCTACCTCAATATGGCCCGGCAATTGGTGCCCGGCTGATAGCATTGCTGGGCCATGACAGACCTCGATACAGACCTCGATCGCCGCGCACTTGTCACACAAATCCTTGCTCTGACCGCTAGCGCCTCGCTCGCTTCCAATGCGGCGACCGCCCAGACAGCTTCGCCGCCACCTGCGCAGCGCTTTAATTTTGACGACGTTGTGCGCCGCGCCCGTGAGTTGGCCACCAATCCCTTTGTGCCAGCGCCGCCCTTGCCTGAGGCTTTGAGCAAACTGGATTTCGACGCTTGGCGCGACATCCGCTTCCGTCATGACAAGTCGTTTCTGCGCGACACGCCCTTCCATTTGCAGACATTCCACCTTGGGCATCTCTATCGCCAGCCGGTGGTGGTCAACATTGTGCGCGATTCCATCGTCACGCCGATTCCCTATGCCGCCAATCTGTTCGACTTCGGCCGCAGCAAGTTTGAAAAGCCCTTCCCGGTCAATATGGGCTTTGCAGGCTTTCGTCTTCATTATCCGCTCAATGACCCCCATGTCTTTGACGAGGTCATCGCCTTTCTGGGCGCTAGTTATTTCCGCTTCTTAGGCCGCGGCCAGCGCTATGGCATCTCAGCCCGCGCTGTGTCGGTCAATGTTGGCACCAACAACGAAGAATTCCCCTTCTTCCGTGAGTTCTGGATTGAAACGCCGACCGACACGGCCCAAAGCGTCATCATCCATGCTCTGCTTGATAGCGAATCTGTCACAGGCGCCCTGCGCTTTGAACTGTTTGCTGGCACCGATTCCGTGCTCGATGTCTCCGCCACGCTTTTCCCACGCAAAGCTGGCGTCAAGATCGGTCTGGCTCCGCTGACCTCAATGTTCTTTGTGGGCGAGAATGACCGCCGCATCTCCACCGACTTCCGCCCTGAAATGCACGATTCTGATGGTCTGCTGATCCAATCGGGCACGGGTGAATGGATTTGGCGTCCTGTGCGCAATCCCGCCAAGCTCGAAGCGTCCTTCTTCTTGGACAAGAATGTGCGCGGTTTTGGCCTGCTCCAACGCGATCGCAATTTTGAGCATTATCAAGATCTCGATTTGGCCTACGAGCTGCGCCCGAGCTATTGGGTGGAGCCCAAGGGCAATTGGGGCGAAGGCCGCATTGCACTGATCGAATTGCCCACCAATGATGAGAGCAACGACAATCTCGTGGCGACATGGATTCCCAATGAGTCCCCAGAAGTGGGCCGCGCGCTGACCTTTGGCTATCGCATCACCAGCAGCCTTGATCTGCCGCGCCTGTCACCCAATGGCCGCGCCATCAACACCTACCAGACTCAGGCACGCGCACTAGGCTCCAGCGAGCCTGTGGTAGCCGGCTCACGCCGCTTCATTGTGGATTTTGCTGGCGGCGATCTCGCCTATTACCAAAGCGATTCCAACTCCGTTGAATTGGTGCCCTCCGCCTCGCGTGGCCGCATCACACGCTTTAATCTTGTGCCCAACCCGCACACACACGGCTATCGTGCCATCATCGATGTGCAAGTTGAGCCCGGCGAATCGACCGATCTGCGCGCCTTCTTGCGCGCTGGCACACGCACACTGACTGAGACTTGGACGTTTCCTTGGAAGGCTGAATAAAAGCCGCCCTTAGAAATTTCCATTTGAAACGACCCTAGGAAGACTGAGTAGAAACGAACCGCAATCGTTCCTCGCCATCACGCACATGTCGTGCTGACGTCGTGAGGCTCAATTGCTGACCTGTCCCCAGACATTGGACACCGGAGCGAACCAGATGAAGAGTGCAAAAAAATTCCAAACAATAATCATCGCCGCACTGGCTTTTGGCAGCCTGTTATCAGGCCAAGCGTTCGCTCTGGACAAAGTGACCTTCGGCACCAATTGGCTTGCAGAGGCCGAACATGGCGGCTTCTATCAAGCGGTCGCAGACGGCACCTATGAGAAATACGGCCTCGACGTCAAAATCGTGCAAGGCGGTCCGCAAGCCAACAACCGCTTGTTGCTGGCCACTGGCAAACTCGATTTCTACATGGGCGCCAATATGATTCAGGCGTTCACATCGGTGGAACAAAATGTTCCCACCCTGTCGGTTGCCTCGCTATTTCAAAAAGACCCCTACATTTTCATGTCGCACCCGGGTCAAGGTTTTGATCGGTGGGAAGACCTGCCAAAGGCAACGGCCTTTGTTGGCAAAGAAAATCTCACGTCAGTGTATCAATGGCTGCGTCTTGCCTATGGCTTCAAAGAAGAGCGCGTCAAACCCTACACATTCAACCCAGCGCCATTTATCGCGGACAAAAAATCCATTCAGCAAGGCTATCTGACAGCAGAGCCCTATGCCGTTGAATCGCAGGGTGGCTTTAAGCCCAATGTGTTTTTGCTGGCTGATTATGGTTATGATTCCTATTCCACCACAATCGACGTGCGCAGCGAGACGATTGAGAAAAACCCTGATCTTGTGCAGCGGTTTGTCGACGCCTCCATCATCGGCTGGTACAATTATATGTATGGCGACAACACCAAGGCCAACGCGCTGATCAAAAAAGACAACCCCGATCAGAACGATGCGCAGATCGCCTTCTCCATCGCGCGCATGAAGGAATATGGCATCGTCGATTCTGGTGATTCACTGAAACTGGGCATTGGCGCCATGACCGATGAGCGGATGAAAAGCTTCTTCGACAAAATGCAAAAATCCGGCGTCATCAAAGCCGATCTTGATTATCGCAAATCCTACGATCTGCGCTTCATCAACAAAGGCGTCGGGCTCAATCTGCGGCCCAAGAATTAATATGACGAGCGCGCCGCTGCTCAGCCTCAACAGGATTAGCAAGACGTTTGACACGAGCGTTGCAGCGCTCGACGATCTTTCGCTTGATGTTCTGCCCGGCGAGTTTCTATCTTTGCTCGGCCCATCGGGCTGCGGAAAATCAACAGCACTGCGCATTCTGGCTGGCCTCACAAAGGCCAGCAGCGGCGAAGTCGTTTGGCGGGATGAAGCAGCGCGCGCCGATGTTGGCTTTGTGTTTCAAGAGCCAACATTAATGCCATGGGCCAATGTGTTTCAAAATGTGTTTCTGCCCATGCGCCTGCGCGGCATAAGCATGGCGCAGGCTACACCGCGCATTTTGGAAGCACTCTCACTGGTCGGTCTCAAAGGTTTTGAAAAAGCCTATCCGCGTGAATTATCCGGCGGCATGAAAATGCGCGTGTCTATTGCGCGCGCTCTTGTGTTGCGCCCCGCTCTTTTGTTGATGGATGAGCCCTTCGCCGCCCTTGATGAAATCACGCGGTTCAAACTCAACAATGACCTACTCAATCTGGCGCGCACCCTTGGCACAACAATCGTTTTTGTGACCCATTCGGTTTATGAAAGCGCTTATCTGTCCAATCGCATTGCAGTGTTTGCGGCGCGCCCCGGTCGCGTTGTCGATATTGTGAATGTTGATTTTACCGGCCCGCGCGATGAATCTTTCCGGCTCTCGCCAATCTATCTGAACGCCTGTCAACGCGCGTCTAGCGCATTACAAAGTGTGATGACCGATGCGGAGTTGCTGACATGAGCAGCACCATCCGCCGTCTTGCTACACAATCCATTCTGCCCTGCATCGTCTTTGCGCTGATGCTGTTGGGATGGGAAGCGCTTGTGCGCATCAATTCCATTCCAGCCTATGTGCTGCCAGCACCGTCACTGATTGGCAAAACACTCGTGCAAGATTGGGACACTTTGTCGTCCTCATTGCTCGTCACTTTGCGCATCACGTTTTCCGCACTTTTGGCTGCAACGATTGGCGGCGTGGCACTGGCTGTTCTGTTTGCGCAATGGCGCTGGATTGAACGCTCATTTTTTCCCTTCGCTGTGATCTTGCAAGTGACGCCTGTGATCGCAATTGCGCCCTTGCTACTTGTCTATTTGGAGCCCGAAACCGCAGTGCTGGTCTGCGCGTTTCTCGTGGCCTTCTTTCCGATACTGTCGAACACGGCTTTGGGGCTAGCCTCCGCCGATCACAATCTGATCGATCTTTTCAGCCTCTATCACGCGTCACGTTGGCAACAATTGATCTATCTGCGACTGCCCTCTGCCCTGCCCTACTTTCTGGGCGGACTGCGCATTGGTGGTGGACTTGCGTTGATCGGTGCCATTGTAGCTGAGATTGCGGCGGGCTCGGCGGGGCAAGGCGCTGGGCTTGCCTTTCGCATTGTGGAAGCGGGCTTCCGCTTGAACATTCCGCGCATGTTTGCGGCACTCACGCTCATCTCGCTGACCGGCATTTTGATCTATGTGATTTTGAGCGTGATCTCTTGGGCCATGCTGTCGCGTTGGCACGAGAGTGCCAGAGATAAAACTTAAAATTAAAACGCTAGCGACAACGCGCCCAATACTGACATCACGCCAACAACGCGCGTCAAACTCCAATGCAATCGCATCACGAGCACAAAGGCGAGCGCTGACAAAACAACGGCACGCCAATCTACCGTCGCGACGTTCACAACAGGCAAGCGCAACAGGCCAAACTGCAACCAGCCTGCCTCGGCAAACAACAGATGCAGACCAAACCAAACGGCGAGGTAAGACATCACGCCGACAACAACGGCGGTGATGGCTGTGAGCGCTGCCGTTAAACGCAGATTTGAACGCATGCGCTCAATATGTGGCGCGCCTGCAAAAATCCATAAGAAGGACGGCGCAAAAGTCGCCCACACCGTCATCATGGCACCAAGGGCTGCAGCAACAGGTTGCGAGAAGGGTGCTGGCAATCGCCATGCGGCCAGAAAACCAATGTGTTGCGTGACCAAAATCGTCGGCCCCGGCGTCGTTTCCGCAAGGCCCAAACCATCAGCCATTTCTGCAGCGCTCACCCAGCCCTTCACAGCCACAGCCTCTTGCGCCAACCAAGCGAGCAAAGCGTAAGCGCCACCAAATGACAGCATGGCGAGCTTGCTAAAAAACACACCAATCTCAGTCAAAATATGCTGCGGGCCCAACAAAAACGCAACAGCGATAACCGGAACCCACCACACCAAAGCCCAAACAAAAATAGACATAAAAGTCGCGCGCCATGGTGCAGCCTGAGAGGGCACATCAGCAACGCTCGTGGTAGGGCCGAAAGCCTCAGGCGAAAAAGGCTGCGCTGCATAGGCACATAAAGCGACGCCCAGAACCAACACGGGGAAGGCCGCATTGAAAAAGAACAAAAGCAAAAACGCGACAATAGAAATCGCCACAAGCAGTTTGGTTTTGAATGAGCTTCTGGCAATTCGCGCAATAGCATGGGCAACAATCGCCAACACTGCCGTTTTAATGCCAAAAAATAACCCGATGATGATGGGCACATGCTGGCCGTAGACATAGACAAAACTCAAACCCAACATGATGAGCGCGCCGGGAATGACAAACATCAAGCCAGCAAACAAACCACCACGCACGCCATGCATTAGCCAACCAATATAGGTGGCCAATTGTTGCGCCTCAGGTCCGGGCAATAAAGTGCAATAGCTCAGCGCATGGAGAAAGCGTTGTTCATCGATCCATTTTCGCTCATCCACCAACATGCGATGCATCATTGCAATTTGGCCAGCAGCACCACCAAAGGATGTAAAACCGATCAGCACCCAGATTCGCGCTGCGGTTGCAAAGCTTGGTGTCTCGGAATTGTGGTTTGTGATCTGTGTCATGCGAGGATCTGTGCGGTATTTTTTGGTACTGTCAAATGACGGATTGGGTCTTGGCATGAGCTTGGAATGTGCTTGGCAGGTGTTTGTTATGTGCAGGTGAGTGTCCGTGCGTGTGGCGGCGGCTTCGATCGTGGAATTTCAGAGACTTAGTCACACTTGCCGAGCTCGCCGGGATCGCTCATCATGCAGGCTTAGGAGTTAAGAATGTCGCACCCCAAGGTTTTAATGCCCGTGCCTCTGGCACCAGAAATTGTAGCCGCTTTGAGCGTTGAATTTGACCTCATCAAATTGTGGGAAGCGGCCGATCCGGATGCTGTTTTGGCAAACGCGGCGGGTGAAATTCGTGCGATGGCGACAGGGGTTAGCGTTTTGTCGGCGGGCCGTACGGTGAAAATTGACGCTGACTTTATGAGCCGATTCCCCAAGTTGGAGATCATCTCTCATGTCGGTGTTGGCTATGACATTATCGACGCCAAATGGGCGGGCGAACATGGCATCTGTGTCACCAATACGCCCGATGTTTTAACCGACGAAACCGCTGATACTGCTATAGGTTTGCTGCTTTGCGCGACCCGAGAACTGCCCCAAGCCAACCAATATTTGCGCGCTGGAAAATGGCTAAAAGCTCCCTTCCAACTGACAGCAACTTTGCGAAATCGCAAAATGGGCGTGGTCGGTTTGGGCAGAATTGGCAAAGCCATCGCCAAGCGGGCTGAGGCTTTTGGAATTGAGATCGCCTATTTTGGCCGCAAACCACAGGCTGATGTTGGCTATGCCTATTTTTCCAACCTGCTGGAAATGGCAAAAGCCGTGGATATTCTGATGGTTGCGGTACCTGGCGGGCCTGGGACGCACCACCTCATCACCAAGCCAGTTCTCGAAGCCTTGGGCTCCAATGGCATTTTGATCAATATCGCCAGAGGCTCTGTCGTCGATGAACAGGCCCTGATTCAGGCCCTCAAAGACAAGGTGATTCTGACAGCCGGCTTAGATGTCTTTGAGCACGAACCCATTGTTCCCCAAGAGCTAATCGACATGGACCATATTGTATTGCTGCCCCATGTCGGCTCCGCCTCCCATCACACCCGCCAAGCCATGGGTGAATTGATGATGGACAATCTGCGCGCTTGGGGCGCAGGCAAGCCACCCCTAACACCTGTCGCAGAG
>CAIUDK010000307.1 GCA_903897875.1 uncultured Hyphomicrobiales bacterium | reverse complement strand
GAGTACACATAGTCTGGCGTCTCAAGCGCTGGATCTTCCAACACTTTGCCCTCTGATGAGGCGTGCAAAAGATTGGCATCGACCGAGAACGGCGCTTCGCCGCGCTTGTCTTTCGCGATCGGAATTTGATGCTGTTCAGCAAAGGAAATGAGATCGGTGCGTGAGGCCAATTCCCATTCGCGCCAAGGTGCAATCACCTTGATGTCTGGCTCAAGCGCATAATAGCTGAGCTCGAAACGCACTTGGTCGTTGCCCTTGCCAGTTGCGCCATGACAAACTGCATCGGCACCCACTTGGCGCGCAATTTCAATCTGCTTTTTGGCAATCAAAGGCCGGGCAATCGATGTGCCGAGCAGATAAAGGCCTTCATATTGCGCATTGGCGCGGAACATCGGGAAGACGTAATCGCGCACGAATTCTTCGCGCAGATCTTCAATGAAAATATGCTCAGGCTTAATGCCCATCAGCTCGGCTTTTTTGCGGGCTGGTTCCAGCTCTTCGCCTTGGCCGAGATCCGCCGTGAAGGTCACCACTTCGCAGCCATAGGTTGTCTGCAACCATTTCAGAATGATCGACGTATCGAGACCGCCTGAATAGGCCAGAACAACGCGCTTAATGCCGGAGGATTTGGACATGATGGACCCTTGCAAAGCAAATCTTGAGGGGAGCTAAATTTGGCGCGACTATAGAGCCGAGGCTTTTGGGTGCAAGTCCTTAAGGGCGCCAGCGTAACTTTAAGGCTCAGGTGGACGCCCGACACGGGGGTGCGGGGTGGGGCGCAGAAGGCCAAATAGGCCAAAAATCACCATCAGCGTCAAAAAGCCTGACATCAGCACGTCTGACAGAAAATGCCCGCCAAAGGCCATGCGCAATGTGCCCACCAAAACCGCAAACACGCCCGCACCCGCCAAGGCTATGGCTTGGAGCGGAGGGGCCGCCAGCAGGGCGGGGGCCACCAGCCAGACCGCCGAGGACATTTCGCCAGACACAAAGGAGCAGTTTTTCGTGCAATCGCCATCAAAGCGATACCAAGGGCGAAAATCCTGAGATCCTCCAAAGTCTTGCACCTGAACCGGGCGGGGCCGGTGCGAATGATCTTTGAGGGCGAGATTGACGATCAGGCCGGGCCCAATCGCCATAGCCAAGGTTAAAAACACAGCAGAGCGGCCAGGCAGCGCCGGGCGCATCAGCGACAATCTGCCAGCCGCCCACACCAAGAGGGCTGCGCCCAAGACAAGGGCTGGCACCAAAATGCCGAGCTTGCGGGCCAGCACGCCAGCGGGCGTCTGGCCGATGAATTGGCCATTGGCATAAAACAAGCCCGCCACCTCAACATCGAGCTGGGGGGCAAGCGCAAACACCAGCCCCGTCAGGCAGGCCAAAGCAAAGCAGATAAAAAAGGCGCGTCTCATGCCCCTTGGATAGCGGGGCACGGCGGCGGAGGGAAGCAGGAAACTTTAATTCGACGCTCAATTCCTCTACGATGGACCCATGTCCGCACCCAAGCTCTCCCCCGAAGAAATCGAACGCTATGCGCGCCACCTTGTGCTCAATGGTCTGGGTGGCCCCGGCCAGCAGCGCCTCAAAGCCGCGCGCGTTTTGGTGATTGGCGCTGGTGGGCTGGGCTCGCCTTTGTTGCAATATTTGGCCGCAGCCGGTGTGGGCACATTGGGCATTGTGGATGATGACGACGTGTCCTTGTCCAATCTTCAGCGCCAAGTTTTGCACAGCACCGATGATGTGGGGCGGCCCAAAGTGATGAGCGCTGCCGATGCCATTGCGCGCCTCAATCCGCATGTGAAAGTTGAGACGCATCACATGCGCATAAACGAGAGCAATGCGCGCCCGCTCATTGCCGCCTATGACATTGTGGCCGATGGGTCTGATAATTTTGACACGCGCTATCTCGTCTCTGATTCTTGCTATTATGAGCAGCGGCCTTTGGTGAGTGCGGCGGTGGGCAGTTTTGATGCGTCGCTGACAACTCTGCGCCCCTATGAGACGCGCGCCGATGGTGTGCCCAATCCCACCTATCGGTGTTTGTTTCCACAACGCCCGCCTGAGGGCAGCGTGCCCGCTTGCACGCAGACGGGAGTGCTGGGCGCACTCACAGGCGTTATTGGCTCAATGATGGCGTTGGAGATTGTGCGCGAGATCACGGGCTTTGGTGAAAACCTTGTGGGGCGTTTGATTTTGATGGATGCGCGCGCCATGCGGTTTGAAACCCTGCGCTATGGCTGGGATTATAAAAATCCATTGAGCGGCAAACCAAAATAAAAAAAGGCGGCTGTTAGGCCGCCTTTTCAAATCTTATTTTAATTGCAGATTATTTTGCGGCAGTCACTGCGATCTCAACTTTGTATTGGGGCGCAACCAATTTGGCTTCCAATGTCGCGCGCGCTGGTGTGTGGCCTTGCACAACCCATGTATCCCAAATCGCATTCATCTCGCCAAAAGTTGAGATGTCGGTGAGGTAGATGGTGGCAAACAAAATCTTGGTTTTGTCTGAACCTGCCTCGGCCAAGATCGCATCAATCATACCAACGATTTCGCGAGTCTGATCGGTGACAGATTGACCAGCTGTTGTGTCAGCAACCTGACCAGCCACATAGATTGTGTTTCCATGCACAACGGCCTTGCTCATACGGGGGCCGACACCAATGCGTTGAATGCTCATTTTTCATACCTATGTTGAGAGTTGATTGTGAGAACTTTAGAAAGTTGGGAAGCCGGGAACTTTGCCCATGTAATCCATCTTGCCAATCTCGACGCCGCAATGACGCAAGATCGCGTAGGTCATGGAATGATGGAAGTAGAAGTTTGGCAGTGCAAATTGCAGCAAATAAACATCGCCGCGCAGGCTGATGTCTCTTGGTCCCAGCTTAAATGCAATATCGCGATGCGCTGATGCATCAATCGCCTTCGTGTCGAGTGAGTGAATGAAATCCAGCGTCTTGGCGATGCGGGCCTTCAATTCTTCAAACGTTTTTTCTTCGTCGGCAAATTTTGGCAATTCAACACCGGCCAAACGACCTGCTGTGTTTTTGGCAAAATCGCATGTGATCTGCACTTGGCGTGTCAGAGCAAACATGTCGGGAAACAAACGTGTCGACAAAAGCACTGAAGGATCAATTTTGCGAGCTGTTGCATAGGCCTCGCCCTTTTCCAAAACCTTCAAGAGCGATGCGAGCATTTGCTCAAAAGCGGGAATGGAAGCCTGTGACATTGAGAGTGCTGACATGGGGTAATCCTGTTCTAAAAATGTTTGGCTGGCTCAATCGGTTGATTGAACCAGCCAAAGCTGTGGAGTTGATAGCAGATATTTTAGCCTTCGATAATGCCCGGAGGCACGCCCATAAAGTCACGCTTGCTGAGCTCGACACCATTGGTGCGCATCAGATTGTAGGCTGTGGCGCAGTGGAAATAGAAGTTAGGCAGGCTCTGGTGCAAGAGATAATCCTTGCCCTTCATCTTGCGTGTGTTGGGGCCAGCGGCGAAGGTGATGACCGTCTCGGCAGATTTATCAATGGCGGCTGTATCAACAGATTTCACGAAAGCGAGCGCTGCTTCCACGCGGGCCTTCAAATCATCAAAGCTATCGCCCTCTGGCAATTTTGGTGGCTCAACGCCTGACAGACGCGCAGCGATATTGGCGGCCCACATCGTGGCGGCATTCACCTGACGCGTGAAAGTCCACATGTTTGGAAACAGACGATCCTGAAGGAGCGCAGTCGGGTCCAGCTTGCGCTCGGCGCAATGGGCCGAGGATTTGAGGATGACATTGTGCAAGGCGCTCAACATCTGCGTCAAAACGGGGATCGAAGCGTCGGAAAGAGAAAAGCTCATGGGTGCCTCCGAAGGTGTTTTTCAAGGGTAGTCTTCTGATTGGGCGCGGGGCGCGAACGCAAGGCGCGCCATCTGGCTTAAGGGAAGTGGGGGATTGGTTCAATGGCCGATCAGACGAGACCCGATCAGCTTTGCGCCGATGGCATGTGGATAAGCCTGTGGACAGGCCGGTGGATAGCAAGTGCAAAACCTGTGGGTGTGCGGGGGATAGGCTGTGACTTGGTGTTGATAGTCCAAGCGCCCAGCCCTCCCCTTGCGCCCCCACCCCGATCCTGCCAAGAAAGATAAAGCTGGCGGCCCGATCAGAGGCCGCGCGCACTTTCGGGGGGATTTCATGTCAAAAGCTATTCACGACGAGCTCAAGCATAAGCTCATTGATGCAGGGCGCATTTTGGATGCAGCCGGTCAGGGTGATTTGACCCGTGGCCATGTGTCGATCCGTCTGCCCGATCAGCCCAATCTGTTTTTCATGAAGGCCCATAGCATTGGGCTTGATGAGATCACGATGGACAATATTTTGACCATCGATCTCGATGGCAATGTGGTGGCTGGCACCGCGCGCCGTCACAGCGAAGTCTTCATTCACACCGAGATTTATCGCGCGCGCCCCGAAATCCAATCCATCATTCACACGCATCCTGACTACACCGTGGCCTTCTCCGCCTCTGGCCGCCCGATGAAGGCGCTCAGCCAGCCCAGCTCGATTTTTGTGGGCCAGATGGGCATGTATGAGGACACGATCAACCTCATCCGCGATGCCGGCATGGGTGTCGGTGTTGCCAAGGCTTTGGGCCCTGAACATTTGGTTGTGCTGCTGCGCAATCATGGCGCGGTTGTGTGTGGCGCCAGCGTGGAAGAATCCATTATCCGTGGTTTGATGTTGGAAAACGCCTGCCGGATTCAGATGATTATCGAAGCCGCGGGTCCCATTGGCCCAGAGTTCCCGCCCGAAGATGTCGCCAAGCTTGGCCACAATCTCACACGGCCCGACCAGTTTGTCGTCAATTTCGACTATCTGCGCCGCCGTCTGCCCAAGCGTTGATATCAAGCGCTAATAACCAAGCGCTGATGACAGCCGCTGACATATTGGGCTGACATGTCGCGATGGTGTAAAAGAACTGCGCATCCGGTTTCGGATCGGGTGCGCTTTTTGTCGGGAGACACAAATGAGCGGTGAGTCCCCACATATGCCATTGAGCCCAGCGCCCGACCTCCCCAATATTTCCACGCAGGCGCGCCGCTTTGGCAAAACGCGCGATGCGCAAGCCACAGCTTTGGGCGAGGATTATGTCGAGCTGATCGATGACCTTGTCACATCTCAAGGCCTGGCGCGTGCCACCGATATTGCGCGCCGCTTAGGTGTGTCCCACGCCACCGCCATCAAAGTGATGTCGCGCCTTGAGCGTGAGGGCTTGGTGACAACGCGGCCTTATCGCGGTGTGACACTCACACAGGCTGGTCGCGATTTGGCATTGCGCGTGCGCGCCCGCCATCGTCTGGTGGTGGATGTGTTGCTGGCGTTGGGCGTGCCACCTGAAGCTGCGGAATTGGACGCTGAAGGCATTGAGCATCATGTGGGCGATGTGACGCTTGATGCCTTTGCCAAATATTTACAAAAAATTTCCAAGGCCCGTTGAGGGCTGTTGGACCAAGCAAAATCTGCTAAAAGAGTTTTAGGATGGTTGAGGCATGACGATGAAAAACATTCTTGTTCCGATTGAATTGCACAATTCGATTGAATCCGTCATGAGCGCTGCGCTCATTCTGGCGCGCCGCTTTGATAGCTATATGGAAGGCGTGCCGCTGGGGCCTGATCTGCCAGATCTCGTGGCCTTCGATATGCCGGTCAGCTGGACCATCACCGATCAAACCACATGGCGCGAATTGGCTGAAGAAAGTCATCGCCATTTTGATTCCTACATGAAGAACGCAGGCGTGCCGAGTCATGCGGTGGCGCCCCATTCACTCTCTTATGGTTGGGCAGGTGAGCGCTCGTTTGGCGATAGTCATGTGGGCTCTTATGCGCGCATTTTTGATCTCACCGTGTTGGGTCGTCCCGGCTCTGAGCGTGGCGATGCACGCATTGCCACAGCCGAAGCGGCTCTGTTTGATTCAGGTCATCCCGTCCTTCTTGTGCCACCGATTGCACCCGTCAGTTTTGGTGACACAATTGTGATTGCGTGGAACCAGAGTGTTGAAACCTCACGCGCCACAGCGTTGTCCATGCCGCTTCTCAAACAGGCCAAGCGCGTGATTGTGCTCACCATTGAAGAGCATAAGGTTGAGGGGCCAACAGCCGAACAATTGGCGCTGCATCTTGTGGCCAATGGCGTGCCTGCCGAAGCAGCTGTGCGCAGCAGCCGTGGTCGCACACATGGCGAGGCGATTTTGGATCAGACGGCAGCCTTGGGCGCAGATCTTTTGGTCAAGGGTGCCTACACACAAAGCCGCTTGCGCCAGATGATTTTTGGCGGTGCCACCAGTCACATTTTGGCGCGCGCCAATTTGCCGGTGTTTATGGCGAACTAACCAATCCGTCTGGCTGGATTGGTCCATGCCAGAAGGGCACCCGTGCAGGTAAACACCGCCAGCATAGAGAAGGCACAGCGGAAGGCGAAAGCAATTTCGGCTTCCACAATTGTGCGGCGCGCAGCATCCAGATGTGCCAATGCCGATGTGCCTTGACCTAGAAGCGAACTCAACAGACCCGCCGCTTCGGGATCTGTTGCTGCGAGTGTGGCAAACAAAATTGTTGCCATCAAAGCTGTGCCAAAGGCAGCGCCCACTGTGCGCGAAAATTGCACCGAGCCCGCCGCTGCGCCAATCAATTTGCGCCCCGCCAAAGTTTGCACAGTCACCTGCACAACACTCATTACCGTGCCCATAAACAAAGCGGTGAAGGTGAGCAAAAAGCCCATGCCGCGCACACTCAAATCGGGTGCTATAAACACAAAGCCGAGCAGCGAGAGTGTGCTCACACATAGGCCGACGGTTGGGATCGCCATGGTGCGCCCGGTGCGTGCCATAATGCGTCCGGTGGTGATCGAGCCAAGGCCGATGCCGATGCTGACAGGCAACAACATCATGCCAGTCTCAGACGCGCTCATATCGCGCACCACACGCAGATAGATCGGCAAAAACGCCACCAATCCAGTGAGCGCAGCGCCGTGACACATCGCCATACCATTGCCGCGCCAAATCGCACCTTGGCGAAACAGCGACAGCGGCAACAGCGGCGAGGGGATGCGATTTTCGTGGCGGATGAGGAGCACAAAAGATCCCGCCGCCATCACCAGCAACGCACCAATAATGGTGAGTGACTCCCAATCAAAATGACGCGCCTGTTCCAGCGCCAACAACACCGGCGCAATGAAGGCAACGAAATACACGAGGCCGAGAAAATCAAAGCTCCAGCTCTCATCACGCGTGCCGGGCCGTGAGGGCAGACGGAAGATCAGCACCATTGCAATCAAGCCAACGGGTACGCTGACCAAAAAGATTGAGCGCCAACCAAAATGATCGGTGAGAAAACCACCCAACACCGGCCCCAGCACGGACGACACGGTGGCGACTGCGGCCAGATAGCCTTGATAATGACCACGCAGACGTGCGGGCACCACTTCGCCCACAAGGGCTTGCGAGAGCGACATCAACCCACCGCCGCCAAACCCCTGCATCAAGCGGCCAAAGGTCAGCCAGTTGATCGAGGGCGCCATTGAGCAGCCAATCGAAGACAGAATGAAAATGCTGAGCGCGATAAACATCAAACGCCGACGGCCAAACACATCACCCAGATAGCCATAGACGGGCGCTGCAATCGTGCCAGCCACCAGATAGGCCACCACGACCCACGACACGCGCTCCACATCGCCCAGCGTGGCCGCTATGGCTGGCAGGGCGCTGGCCACAATGGTCTGGTCGCTCACGGCCATGAACATGGGCAGCATGATCGAGGGAAACAGCGACAAAAACATTTTACCCGCCTGCGAGGGCAGGGGGGTGGGCATGGCGTGATAGGGTTCTGGAGCTGCCACGGTCTATCCCGACGGTTGAAAGCTTAAGATCGCTTCGTGCGACCAATTGTCCCATCACGCAAGCACAAATGTCCTAAAGCGCCCGCCAAGCATGGCAGAAAACAACGTCGCGCCGCTTGAGCGGAGCAGATGACAAGCAGGTTGGTCTGGGTGTATCTCTCAAAATATAGCGCCAATTAGAGTGTGCAGTTAGAGTGTAGTGTGACCCTCACCCCTGATGACATTGAAGCAATCGTTTTAAGCGTGAAAGTGGCCGTTGTGGCCACTTTATGCAGTCTGCCGCTTGCGGTTTTTGTGGCCTATGTGCTGGCGCGCTGGGATTTTTGGGGCAAGGCCCTGCTCAACGGTCTTGTGCATTTGCCGCTTGTTTTGCCCCCTGTGGTCACCGGCTATGTTTTGTTGCTGACCTTTGGTCGGCGCGGCTGGATTGGCGAATATTTGGAGCAATGCTGCGATCTGGTTCTGGCCTTTCGTTGGACTGGCGCAGCCTTGGCTGCTGCCGTCATGGCATTTCCACTGACTGTGCGCGCCATACGGCTCTCTATCGAATCGGTTGATCCCAAACTGGAGCAAGCGGCGTCCACTTTGGGTGCCTCGCCATTCATGACCTTTGTGCTGGTCACTTTGCCTTTGTCGCTGCCCGGCATTTTGGCTGGCACCATTTTGGGCTTTGCCAAAGCCTTGGGCGAATTTGGCGCCACGATTACTTTTGTCGCCAATATTCCGGGCCAGACACGCACAATGGCCACCGCCATCTATACCTATACGCAATCGCCCACCGGTGATGAGGGCGCTTTCCGTCTCACTTTGATTTCCATTGGCATCGCTATGCTGGCGCTCTTGCTGTCAGAATTGTGCGCGCGACATATCCATCGCAAGGCTGCCGATCTATGAAAATAGACTTTACTGCCAAACATAAGCGCAAAGATTTCACGCTCGACATGGCGCTCTCGTTTGAGGGGCCGGTGACGGCTTTGTTTGGGCCCTCTGGCTCAGGCAAGACCACAGTGCTCAATATTTTGGGCGGACTGCTGCGGCCCCAAGAGGGGCGCATTGTTGTTGATGGTGAAGTCTGGTTTGATTCGCAGGCCAAAATTTGGGTGCCCGCGCATAAACGCCGTATTGGCTATGTGTTTCAAGACGCGCGCCTGTTTCCCCATCTCAGCGTTGGTCTCAATCTTCGCATCGGTGGCTGGCTGCGGCGCTCTGTGCGCGCCAAAGACAAACGCTCAAATGTCGAATGGGATGATGTGATCGATCTGCTCGGTCTCAATCAATTGCTTGCACGCAAGCCAGGCACTTTGTCGGGTGGCGAACAGCAGCGTGTGGGCATTGCGCGCGCTCTCTTGGCTAATCCCAAAGTGTTGCTGATGGATGAGCCCTTGGCCGCGTTGGATGAAGCGCGGCGCGCAGAAATTTTGCCCTATATCGAGCGCCTTCAATCGCGCTTTGCCATTCCCACCATCTATGTCAGCCATGCGCGCGAAGAAGTTGAGCGTATTGCTGATGAGATCATCACGATGAAAGATGGATCGGTGGTGGGCGTGCGGCGTGGCAGTGATTTTAGTCTTTAGAATCGGCGCTTAAAGCGCTTTACGTTTGAGGTGCCAGCAGAGCCTCAAACTCTGCAATCTCTTTGGCCCAATCTTTTTGCGCGCGTGTTTCCATCGTGCGATAGAGCGCCACAAGTTTTTCGCCTGATGCGGTTAGGCGCGCATGTCCGCCACCCTTGCCGCCCAATTGCGTTTCAATCACGGGTGTTTGAAACATGCGATTGACTTCATCCACCAACAGCCATGCGCGGCGATAGGACATATTCATCGCGCGCGCGGCGCCCGAGATCGAACCTGTTTGCGCCACGGATTCAATCAGCCGAATTTTGCCATGGCCAATGTGGCGTGTTTCATCAAAATCAATGCGAATGGTTAGGCGCATGGTGGACACTCACGCATTCGGACACCGCTCAGGTTTGATATCGACCAAAGGTGTTCCATCAATGCAATCCAAGCCTTGCACCAACAGACCATCTTCCAAAATTTCGACAAGCTTAACCACAGAGCTGGCAATTGGATTTGGCCGATTGGGCGAACGGATTGCAAACGTGCCAATGGCATCGCCATCACGCCTCGGACATTGCAGCACATGATCGCGCGACGCCAAATGCATCCAATAGAGAATTTGCAAATGGCTATGCTCGCCAATTTTGGTGAGACCCGCCCGCCAAGGTTCAAACAGCTCAATGCGACAGATCGGCCCATTGAGATCACCGCGGCGTGGACACTCAGAACTTGTGGCAAAAGGCGTGTGAATGCGGCCAATAAAATAGATGTCTGCATCCGCCTTGGGAGGCAAATCGACGACTTTTTCACCCTCTCGAATATCGGTGCGTATTTGGCCAGATGACAATTGGTTCGATGGGATATGCATCAGCAGCTTTCATATTCGGCTTTTAATCCGGCTTTCATATCTAAGTCTTTCAATTCCCAAAAGCCCGTGTAGTCTGACTCATATCTCATCAATCGCAAAGGGCCCAACATGACCGATCATTTTGAAGACCATTGCTGGCGTGACCTGATTCCGCCTGACATCATTGAGCTCTATGCGCATTATAAGCGCGATATCTTTGTGGGTCCAAAGCCTGCTTTGCTGGCCATCGATCTCTACGAGATGGCCTATCAGGGCGGCCCCAAGCCTGTGGCCGAAGTCACTAAGGAATTCCCCTCCTCATGCGGCATCAATGCGTGGCGCGCCATTGAGCCCACCCAGCGCATCTTTGCCGCGGCCCGTGCCGCTGGCATTCCGATTTTCTACACGACAGGTGAGTCGCGGCCCGAGAGCAAACCTGCCGCCATCAAATCCACCAATCGCAAACGCACCGCATGGAATGCAGAAGGTCTGAGCATTCGGCCAGAGTTTGCGCCCCAGCCCGGTGATGTTGTGATTACCAAGCAACGTGCGAGCGGATTTTATGGCACGCCATTGGCGGCGCATCTCACACAATTGGGCATTCAAAGTCTGATCGTTGTGGGCGAGAGCACATCAGGCTGCGTGCGCGCCAGCACTGTGGATGGCTATTCTTACGGCTATCATGTCACGCTCGTGGAAGAATGTTGTTTTGATCGCAGCGACATTTCTCACAAGGTCAATTTGTTTGATCTGCATCATAAATATGCCGACGTGATGCATGCTGATGAAGTGGTGAAACATCTGGCTGGTATGAAAAAGGACGCGGCCTCATGAAGCCAGCGAGCTACGGACCGTTTCCCTATTCGCCGATCATCCATCGTCCTAAACGCAGCTGGCCCAATGGCGCACGCGTGGCGTTGTGGATCATTCCCAACATCGAATATTTTCCACTCGATGAGCCCATTCCGGGCGGCGGAAAAACTGTGCCCGATGTGCCAGCGTGGAGCGTGCGCGATTATGGCAATCGCATCGGCGTGTTTCGCATCATGGACGTGTTGGATCGTTATGGTGCGCGCGGCACCGTTGCGCTCAACAGCGACATTTGCAAACACCATCCAGAAATTATCGCTGAATGCCAAAAACGTCAGTGGGAATTTATGGGCCATAATGAAACGAATTCCTATCGTCTCAATGATGTCCCACCCGGCGAAGATGGCGAGATCATTCGGCGCACTGTAGAGGTCATCACCAAAGCCACTGGCACACCGCCACGTGGTTGGTTGGGCTCTGGTTTGCAACAAACGTGGAACACGCTCGATCAATTGGCTGATAACGGCATTCACTATGTTGCTGATTGGGTGAATGACGATCAGCCCATTCCGATGAAGCTTGATGGTGGGCGCTCCATTATGGGCATACCCTATTCGTTGGAATTGAATGACAAGCCAGCATTTGAGCGACGCAATCGCACCGCAGAACAATTTGAATCGATGATCCGTCGTCAATTCGATGTTTTGTGGCGCGAGGGTGAAACACAAGCGCGGGTGATGGCGATTGCGCTGCATCCTTATTTGATTGGCATGCCCAATCGCATTGGCGCACTCGATTCAGCCCTAGAGTACATCTGCAAACATGAAGGCGTGTGGTTGGCCACGGGCTCTGAAATTGCTGATGCTGGTCGTGCTTGGGGTTAAGTCTTCAGCTCGCAATTTGTGCATATGAATGGCATTTCAGCGTTGCGTTGGTAGCATTGGGTTGGCAGCGTTTTGTTGGCAATATGATGTTGGAATGCCATTTTCAAAAGAGAGATCTAAAAAATTGCATAGGCCGTATGTGAATTTGTGAATGCTAAATTTTTGACTGTTGGTGAGTCCCCCGCAAAATCATGACAACATCAGATCTCACTATTTTCTATGATGGCAGCTGTCCTTTGTGTCGCGCGGAAATTGCGCATTACAAAACATGCCAAGGCGCTGATGCGCTGACATGGGTCGATGTGTCATCAGCCTCTGCCGATCTGGGTGAAGGTCTTTCCTGTGGGCAAGCGATGGCGCGGTTTCATGTGCGCCTCTCAGATGGTCAATTGCTATCGGGGGCGGCGGCCTTTGTTGCTGTCTGGGCGCGACTGCCAAAATGGCGCTGGCTGGCGCGATTTGCAGCACTGCCTTTCGCACTCGTCATCATGGAATGGGTCTATCGCGCAACACTTGTGGTGCGCCCATTTCTCTCGCGTTGGTTGACGCGTTTGCAGGCCAAATAATGCAATTTGCGCGCGATTCAGCGGCTCGCAACAACCCGGCCCCGCGCGACCTCTGCGCAGCGTGATGTTTCAAAGACTTAGGCGGTTGTGCAGATAAGTGTCTGTGCGTGTGGCGGATTAAAATTCTGCAAAAAATTCTGGTGGCGTATCGTCGGGAAATTCCGGCGGCTCATCGAGCGGCAAATCTTGCGGGGACGGCTCTGGCAACAGCGGGCCGGGGTCAGGAACGCCGGCCGGAGGCTCTGGTTCAGGCTCACGCAAAGGCGCGGGAATGTCGGGGCCAAGAGGCGTTTCTTGGTCCGGCTCATCAGGTTCAAATGGTTGATTGGGCAGTGGAATCCTTGGCATCGCCGTTACCCCTGAAAGGCAACGGCGATGGGTCCAAGAAGTTCCTGAAGCGTTACGGCCTAGTAGTAAGGGCGGCGATAGTAACGTGGATAGTAAGGCTGACCATAATAAGGCCGCTGATAAACATAGACGGGCTCAGGGCGTTCATAAACGTAAGTCACACGAGGCTCTGGAGCCTGTGGTGCAAGTGTATGACCCTTTGAGATCATGCATTGCGCATAGACTGTATCGTAACGGCTCTGAATAGTTCCGCTGGTTTCGCGGGCATTACTTGCGCCCACAACACTACCAGCTAGCAAACCTGTGCCAGCGCCGATGGCGGCACCCTGTCCAGCCCGGCCCGAGGCTGCGCCAATGGCAGCACCAGCCAAAGCGCCCAGAGCTGTTCCAACAGCGGCATTGCTGACGGCGGTTTGGTTGCCAGCTTCACCCGGAGATTCACCGCCGATGGCGCGCTGAGCCGCCAATTGGCAGGTGCCTTCATCGCGCTGAAAGGCTTCATAAGACTTGCCTTTTCCCGGCATAACCGCGAGCGATGGGCTAGCGGGGCGGGTGCTGGCGCAAGCAGCCAAGGTCAGGCACAAGGCGCTGATGGAGATTAAAGTGATGGGTGATTTCTTGGTCATTTGAGCGACTCTGTGATTCGGAAATAAGCTTAGTCTGTGCCGTGTGATACCATAAAAAGGCAGGATTGCGGCTAAGCTGTCAAATAGTGGCCCAATTTTCTACTTCAAGCGAGGGTGTTCTGTCGAAATCTCCATATGCAGCCACCCCAAGCCAGACCGGCCTTATGACGCCAAGTGGCGGATTATATTGGCATTTTCGCGCGCTCCGCTATCGCGGGCGGCTCTGGCAGCCGTTTTGCGCCATGCTGCAAAACTGGCTCATGCAATGGACCCCACCCTGTGAGGGGCTGTTGCTGCTGGGGGCGAGTGCTGGATGGACGCTACCAGACGATTTTCTCAAACGATTTGAACATGTTCATGCCGTCGATGCCGATCCTTTGGCGCCGTTTTTGTTTGGCTGGAACCATGCCAAATCGGGCGCAAAGATCAGTTTTGAGCGCGTCGATTTATTTGCCCAACTTGAGGATTTACTTGAGCGCTATCCTCACCACGCGATTCTCTTCTCTAACGTTCTTGGGCAGCGCGGTTTTCACAGCGATGATAGTGCTGCGGTGGAGGCCGAACTGGCTGACTTAAAACTGCGGCTCAAAGGCAGGCATTGGGCCTCCTACCATGATCGGCTCTCACTAGCGGGGCCTCTTGAGCCTGCCCGCCTTAGCCCCTTCACGTCACAAGGCTTTGTTTTAACGCAAGATTTGGTCAAAAAAATTGGCGCCGCAGGCACCTGTTCCGATCATCTCACGGGCTCTGTTTTGCCCGACAATGCCCCGCGTCAATTTCTGCCATGGCAGCTCAAACCGGGACGACTTCATTGGGTTGAGGCAGGTATTGGAACAGATTTGAATCCATAATCAGCTAGTCGCGAAAATGCTGAACCCAAAGAAATGAATCCTTGTAAGCATTCGCAATCACGCGGCAGCTTGGATTGCCTTCCTCTGCTGTATCGACAATCTTTTTGACGAAGGCATCCATCTGCATTTCGCCATTACGACCTGTTTTCCCAACAAAATTACGAAAATATTCTGTGGTCCAAGCAGAGGCCCAAGTATCGCGCCTGATATAGCGGCGCTCATTACGCTGCGTTGCATAGGGATCTTTGAAACAAGACGATGGATTGGGAGATTTGACTTGGGTCGCTGACGCAAGACGCATGATTTTATAAGCAACCAGCGTGCTATTGGTTGTGTAGAAGCGAGCTTCTGGCATCACATACAAAGCGCTGGACGGCGAATGGTAGAATTTGATCAGCTCAGGAAAGTAAGTCTCTGTGAGCGCACGATCTTTTTGGCCAGCATGGGCCGATAGGCTCACCAAGAGGAGTGGCAAAACACGCAACCAGCGAACCATTGATCTGACCATTTCCATCACCACGCGCACGCCTGACCCAAAATTTTGCTCTCAAGTTCCTAGCAGAAGACGGATTTATCTCGAAATTTCAAGCGTCTAATGCAGGGGGGCACAAACGCTAGGGCCAGACCTTGAAGTTTGTCGCGTCCAATGCGACGAGTGATCTCAGAAAAAAGCGCGGCCCAAATCAAAGGGCTGCTAAGCTTAAAGACTGGGAGAGACGCGATGACCAAGGATGTGGCGACCATCAGCAACGGACCCTATACGGATCTGCGTGATTTGCTGCAGCGTGTTGAAGACATTGGCGAATTACGCCGTGTGCAGGGCGCTGATTGGAACCTCGAAATGGGGTGCTTGGCCGAACTGATCTATCACAACAGCCCAGACACGCCGCCCGCCATCCTGTTTGAAGAGATCCCCGGCTATCCCGGTTTTAGCTGCGTCTCGGGCATGACCAATTCCTCGCAACGCCTTGCTTTAACACTGGGATTTCCGCTGTCCAAAAAGCCGCTCGATATTGTGGGCGCCTATCGCAATCGGATGCAAAAGCACGAGCCCATCCCGCCGCGCCTTGTGAACACCGGCCCGATTTTGGAAAATGTGCTGCGCGATGAAGAGGTTAACGTCCTCAAATTTCCCGTGCCGTTTCTCCATGAACTTGATGGCGGGCGCTATATCGGCACCGATGATCTTGTCATTATGCGCGATCCCGATGGCGGCTGGGTCAATCTGGGCACCTATCGCTCTATGGTCCAAGATGAGAAGACTGTTGGTCTTTGGATGTCGCCGGGTAAGCAAGGCCGACAAATTCGCGACAAATATTTTAAGATGGGCAAGCCTTGTCCAGTCTTGATCTGTAGTGGCCACGATCCGTTACTGTTCTTAGCAGCCGGTAATGAGCTGCGTTACGGCCTGTCGGAATATGATTACGCTGGCGGCCATCGCGGTGCGCCCATTGATGTTATCAATAGTGAGCTCCATGGACTGCCTATGCCTGCCCATGCTGAGATTGTTCTTGAAGGTCTGATGTATCCGGGCGAGACCAAGCTCGAAGGTCCGTTTGGGGAGTTTACGGGCTATTACAATCGCGAACAAAGCGAACAGCCGATTGTGCATATCCAGCGCATTTATCATCGCGATAATCCAATCCTTTCAATCGCTTCGCCCATTCGTCCGCCCTCCGATTTCTCGTTTTCAAAATGTGTCATGAAGGCTGGCATGATTTGGGATGAGGTTGAGCGCGCTGGTCTGTCAGGCGTCACCGGCGTCTGGTGTCACGAGGCGGGCGCTGCCCGTATGTTGAATATTATCTCGATAAAACAAGCCTTTGCAGGTCATGCGCGGCAAGCGTTGCATCTGGCAGCGAGCTGTCAATCGGCCT
>CAIUDK010000306.1 GCA_903897875.1 uncultured Hyphomicrobiales bacterium | reverse complement strand
CCAATCCCCAGACGATTGTTGACGGAATAATTTCATCGTTGGGTACCAAGGATTATCGTCGCGAGCCATCATCCACCGCCAATCGGGGACATGCTTTAGAGCAACCCAAGTTGGACGCCCCAAAGCCCCGGCAAGGTGAGCGACGGCTGTGTCTGATGTGATAATCAAATCACAAGCTGTCATGACAGCCGCAGTATCCAAGAATGCATCTGGTCCCGCATCAAACTCATCACCAAGCGTTTCCACCCGCATGCCCGATGGCAAGCCCAAGAGCTGCTCTTGCCCTGCGCCCTTATGGAGGCTGATCAGCCGCACGTTCGCAAGCATGGAAATCTGATGCAATTCATTCACACAGAAGGATCGACCCACATCAACCTTACCAGTGCTGCCTTGCCAACAGATACCAATTTTTAGGCCGTGTGAACCAAGCTTGCTTTTCCAAAGATGAATCCGATCACTTTCAGCCGCTAGATATGGAACGCTCGCAGGAATCGTCGCTAGCTCTGTCTGAAATGCCAAAGGCAAACTCATGAGCGGTGCATGAAAATCGAATTCTAATGACGCATCATTTTCATCGACAATTTCAACGTTGAGCTGCTTCATCAATCCACGCAACGGTCGATGTGGCGCGAAAAGAACTTTGGCTCCAGCTTGGCTCAAAAGCTCAACATACCTGCAAAACTGAATGGTATCTCCGAGCCCTTGCTCCCAATGAACGAGAATGGTCTTGCCCGAAATAGTCTCAGCACCAGTCCAGAGTGGTCTATGAAAGGACCGATTACCTTTCGGATCTCTCGTCAATTTTCTCCATTCATTCTCAACCCAACCGCTTGGCAATGTGCCCATAGTCAGAAGCGTATGCGCCTTGTTGCGGTGCGCTTCTGCATAATGCGGATGGATGCGAATGGCCTCATCATAGTTGACGAGCGCATCTTCAAAGCGCGTCAATTCATGCAGTGTTAAGCCCCTATTTGAATAGGCTTCTGCATAATCTGATTTGAGCGCAATGGCCGTGTTGTAGGATTCCAACGCATCCGCAAAGCGTCTTAATTCATGAAGCGCCAGACCGCGGTTGGAATGGGCTTCTGCGTAATCGGGCTTAACCGCGATGGCTTTGTCATAGCTAGCAACTGAATCTTCAAACCGATCCAATTCGTGGAGAACAATCCCTCGATTGGTATAGGCGTCTGCATAGGCGGGAATCAGCGCAATCGCCTCCTCATAACTAACAAGCGCCTCTTGGAAGCGTTTGAGTGTTTTTAAAACATTGCCTTTATTGAAGTGTGCTTCGGCAAAATCTGGTTTCAGTGAGCTCGCCTTTGCAAAGCTCACGATTGCGTCATCAAAGCGCTTCAAATCTTGGAGCGTATTGCCGCGATTGAAATGCGCATTTGCAAAATCAGGCTTGAGCGCTATGGCCTTATCGTAACAAGCGAGCGCTTCATCATAACGCGCCAAATCCCGAAGGGCGTTGCCCCGATTGAAATGAGCGCCTGGAATTTTGGAATTATATTTGATGGCCTCAGCAATCAGCTGCTCGGATTTCGCATTATCTCCAAGGCTGCGATAGATGACACCTAGCAGATGAAGGGGATCGAAAAACTTTGGCTCTTTTGTCAGGATCGCTTCGTATATTTGCTTTGCTTGGGCAAGGTTACCTTGCTGATGAAAGGCTAACCCACGCTGAAATTCGAGCTGAATAGCCTTGGACACTTGCTTTTGTGGCACAGGCCGAAAGCCACCTCTATTTTTCATCATTTTACTTAAACTGCCCCGCCAAATACTTGGACAGTATGACGCGAGCCAAGCAAAAAGCCAAATGGATCCATAGGCAACCTTTATTGCTATGGTGCCCTAACCTTCCCTTACTTTGGGCGCCGGATCATCTTGGCTCTGGCAGAAAGTCGCCATGTGCAGATCAAATTTGATAAAATTGCAGACGGGGGCCCTTCACCCCGCCTGCAATGAAGTCTTCTGCCGTCTAGCGATTGCAATACATGATGTAGCACGTGCCACGGCGCGGTGTGCGCACGGCACATTCTCTCAGCGCAATCCCTCTGGCCCTGCCAACCGAAGAAGACCGCCCCCAACCGCTCGAGCCCGTATTGGATTCAGCCTTGCAAAAAGCGGCTGACGCTTCAGAGACACTGATGGCAGACACACACGACACAAGAAAAAGTAAAATCAAAGAAGAACGCATTTTAAGTCTCCCAATTTGAAAATCGATGCAGATTTAGAACAACAAATTTAGCCACGACCTATCGCAAGTAATCGAGAGCTCTCACAATGTATTTCTCAGGCAGGTACAAGCCTGCTAACAGCGCTAAATGGCGATTATAATATTAGGTGAGAGGTCAATTAGATGCATCTGAACAGACTAACATCGAGTTTTAAATGAGCGCAAGAACGGCTCGAAGAAATTGGTAAATATTTCAATGGCCAACCCCATTGGGGGATCCAGATTGGGGCACCCGGATTGGGGCAAGTGAGGACGACCAGCAACTCACCTCAACCAACACGATAGGACTTCAGGCCCCACTTAGGCGGACAGCCCAAACAGCGATCTCACAACAACAGCGGCGAGGCATCATCAAGCCTATCGACGGTCAGCTTCTCATGGGTGCTATTGGTCTCAGCAAAACCCAATCGCCGAAACACCTGCTCATAAAGCTCCTCGGACACAGGCTTGATGAGAACATCGTTCATACCCACCGATAGAAATTTGATCCGCTCCACGGGGTCGTCCTGAGCTGTGACGGCGACGATGGGGATCGTGTTGACTGGCGGTGGCAGCGCTCTGATGAGCAGAGTGGCTGCTGGCCCATCCAACACCGGCATTTGAATATCCATGAGGACAACATCAAAGTTGAATTCTCGTAATTTGTGGATGGCATCCTGACCATTCACCGCCACTTGAATGGAATGACCCATTTTTTTGAGCATGAGCTCCATAATCATGCGATTGGCGGTCACATCATCAACCACCAAAATTTTCAGCGCACGGACCGGCTCATCATTATGGAGATCAACCGACGGCAAGATTTCCTTTGGCGTGCCTTCAACTAGCGGCAAGTCAAAGGAGAAAATCGCACCACCATGGCGCTTATTACTCGCCAAAATCGTACCGCCTAGGGCTTGAACCAAATTCTGGGCAATGGACAAACCAAGTCCCGTGCCTCCCAATTCAGTACCCAGAAACACACCACGATCGAATGGATCAAATATGCCCGCTAATTTATCCTCAGGAATCCCGGGCCCATTGTCTTTGACGACGAAGCGTATCTGATCTTCGCCATGCTTTATCACCACCAACGCAACTTTCGCATCAGCCCTAAAAGACGACGCGTAACGGACTGCATTGGTCATGAGGTTAAGAAGTGCTTGAGACAATTTTCCAGCGTCACAAGAAATCCAAGTTGGCAATGAAGCGTCCAACTCGAAATACACATTCGCTGTGTTTGATATGTCCTGAGATTTTGCGATATTCAGAACCTGATTGATCAATGTCTCGAGGTGAACATCAACTGGCAGAGAGACAATCTGCACCGAACTGGAGCGGCTATGATCCAAAACATTCGTCACCAAATCCAAAAGATAGTGTGCCGACTGAGACACTAATTCAACGATCTGATTTGATTGTTTGGACAATTTTGCAGAGCGCAGTAAATCAATGCCGCCGATCACTGCATTGATCGGCGTGCGAATTTCATGGCTGATGGTCGCCAAAAAACGGGACTTGGCTTCGGAGGCTTGTTCGGCAGCTTTTGCAAGCAGTTCAAGTTCTCGGCCCTGCTCAGATTCCTTTTTTAATTCTCTCTCAAGCTTCACTCGGATAATTCGACGCGATTCCGCATGTTGAACCGATTGATGGAGCATAAAAAATAAGAGAAGAGCAGACAGGAAAACAATACCGCCAAAGATATTTATGTTTTGAGCGCCTTCATCTAAAATTTCTTCCCGCGTGGTGCCAAAAACCACCTCGACCGGATAAGCGCCCACTTTTCGCGATGACACGATATAATCGTCACCATAGGAAGGTACAGAACCATCATTTAAATTCTTTGGAGTCCAACCAATTTTTTTCAGTAAATCTGGACCAGATTCCCTCGGGTTCATAATATGAGAATTATCAAACTCTGCTAGAACAGCGCCATCACTGCGCACAAGCAAGGCAAAACCTTGCTTAAAGGGCATCACCTTTTCATAAAATGAGGCGTAAGCGGATGGCCTAAGCGAGACATGAACGACACCGCCAAAGTGATTATCAAAAAACTTCCGTCGACGACTGACCGCGAACGACATTTGGCCGCTCCAACGGCCCAACATGGGAGCACTGACATGCGTCCCGATATCCACATCCTTATGGGCATAGAAGAGCTCATCTCGACTGAGCGAGTCATCCCGAGCCCATATACGAGAGCCAGAGAGAATGGCTCCATTTCCGTCTGTCACATAAGCAGCGTTGAAATGCCCAAGAGGATCAACAACACTTTTTAAAAAACCACCTTGCTGATTGGCAGTCAGTTCATCGGCTCGCAGGTGGCTGATATGTTCGTCAATGAGGTTCAACGCTAGGACGGCAGAATCGAACACCTTTTGGGCATGCTCGTCCATCAGAAAGGACATTTGGCTAATCTGCGACTGCGCAACCGAAAGCGCTCGCTTCTGCTGAAACCCAGCCACCAAAGTAAAAAGAAAAATATGACTAATTAATACTGTAAAAAACAGTCCGACGTGTGCTTGGCGGTAACGTTTAAACCACAT
>CAIUDK010000305.1 GCA_903897875.1 uncultured Hyphomicrobiales bacterium | reverse complement strand
TTGGGCCGGTCGTAGATATGGCCTGCCGCTTTTGCGCACCTATGGGCACTACATTCACCTCAACGAGCGGCGGCTACAACTGGGGCAGTACCTCTTTGCCCATCACGGCGCCAAGATCGTCTTTTTTGGCCGGTTCATCGCCATTTTACGGATATTCGCAGCCTTTTTGGCCGGCGCTAACCATTATGGATGGGGGCAATTCCTCTTTTATAACGCGCTGGGGGGCGTCGTATGGTCGCTGATCTTCGGATTGGGCGGCTATGCGTTCGGCGATTCCATGACCCATGTGACTGGGCCGCTTGGGTTTTTGGGGCTCGCGGCCTTTGTTGTGGGCGTGGTACTCGTCTGGCTCTTCGCCCATAGAATCGAGCTGATTCTCGAAGAACGTGCCATTCGTGAGACACCAGATCGTTAGTCTCAGTGGTGTTCGGGCGCACCTAGTCTAAATTGTGTTTGACCCAAATCAATGAGGGGGGCGAGCATAACGTTCACTGTAACCTCAAAAGGTGAAGCTGCCTTGAGTCGAGCGCTTCTAATTCAGGACATTTAACATGAGCATTTCTCCCCCGGCTGAGCTCCGCTCCGTTGAGAAGACCATGCGATTGGGCGAGCTAAGTCTGCTTGTCCTCTCCGTTATTGGCGTGTTTGGCGCTCTCTTCATTGCGGCCAAGGCCTACACGCCTGAATATGCTTTTCATGCTTATGTCTTTGCCGCCGCCAGTTTAGCGTCGGCGCTGGCGGTCTCTAATCGCTATTTCAATCGCCCTGCTGAGATGCCGCCCCAAGTGATTGCGGGTAAGCCAAATTATAACTACGGGCCGATCAAATTCTCCACAATTGCCTCCATGTTCTGGGGAATTGCTGGTTTTACAGTTGGTGTCATCATCGCCTTCCAGCTGGCTTTCCCATGGCTCAATTTGGATCTCGCATGGACGTCATTCGGGCGTCTGCGTCCCTTGCACACATCGGCGGTGATTTTCGCCTTTGGCGGCAACGTGCTGATCGCGACATCGTTTTACGTGGTGCAGCGAACATGCCGCGCCCGTTTGGCTGGTGATCTTGCGCCATGGTTTGTGGTTCTTGGCTACAATCTCTTTATCGTTCTTGCGGGCACTGGCTATTTGCTCGGCATTACGCAGGGCAAGGAATACGCTGAGCCTGAATGGTACGCCGATCTTTGGCTGACGATTGTCTGGGTCGTTTATCTTCTTGTGTTCCTTGGCACCATCATCAAGCGCGAAGAGCCGCATATCTATGTGGCCAATTGGTTCTATCTCGCCTTCATTGTCACAATTGCTGTTCTGCATCTGGGCAACAACGCTGCTGTGCCAATTTCGATGTTCTCATCAAAGTCTTACATCGTCTGGTCAGGCGTGCAGGATGCGATGATTCAATGGTGGTACGGCCATAATGCCGTTGGCTTCTTCCTGACAGCCGGCTTCTTGGGCATTATGTATTACTTCGTGCCTAAGCGCGCTGAGCGTCCTGTCTATTCCTATCGCTTGTCGATCATCCATTTCTGGGCACTGATCTTCATGTATATTTGGGCAGGCCCGCATCATCTTCACTACACCGCGCTGCCTGATTGGGCGCAGACCATTGGCATGGTGTTCTCGATCATGCTGTGGATGCCTTCATGGGGCGGTATGATCAATGGCCTGATGACCTTGTCGGGTGCGTGGGACAAGCTGCGCACAGATCCTGTCTTGCGCATGCTGGTTGTGTCGATTGCCTTCTACGGCATGTCGACCTTCGAAGGTCCGCTGATGTCCATCAAGATCGTCAACTCACTCTCGCACTATACGGACTGGACCATTGGTCACGTTCATTCTGGCGCGCTGGGTTGGGTTGGTTACGTGTCCTTCGGCGCGCTCTATTGCATGGTGCCTTGGATTTGGAACCGCTCGCGTCTCTATTCCCTGCGTTTGGTCGATTGGCACTTCTGGGTCTCGACCATCGGCATCGTGCTCTACATCACATCAATGTGGGTGGCTGGTATTCTTCAAGGTCTTATGTGGCGTGCCTATACGAGCCTCGGCTTCCTTGAGTATTCATTCATCGAAACTGTTGAGCGTATGCATCCCTATTACATCATTCGCGCACTTGGCGGCGTTCTCTACTTACTTGGTGCAGTCATTATGGCGTGGAATCTCTACAAGACGATTGTTTCGCCAGAAACCGAGCAAGAGACCGTTGGTCAGCCCGCTTTAGTACCGGCAGAGTGAGGAGAAGCACATGTCACTCTGGAACAAACACGCAATCTTCGAAAAGAACTCGATCATCCTGCTCATTGGCGTGCTTCTCGTCATCTCGATCGGCGGTATGGTTGAAATCTTGCCGCTCTTCTACATGAAGAGCACGATCGAAAAGGTCGATGGTGTGCGGCCCTATACGCCGCTTGAACTAGCAGGTCGCGACATTTACGTGCGCGAAGGCTGCTATCTCTGCCATTCGCAAATGATCCGTGCTCTTCGTGACGAAGTCGAACGCTACGGCCATTATTCCTTGGCGGCCGAGAGCATGTATGACCATCCATTCCAATGGGGCTCAAAGCGCAGCGGTCCGGACCTTGCCCGCGTGGGCAATAAATATTCCGATGATTGGCATCGTCAGCATTTGAGCAATCCACGCTCGGTGGTGCCAGCCTCCATTATGCCGGGCTATCCGTGGCTTGCCCGCACCGAACTCGATGCCCGCAATCTCAAGGATAATCTTCGCGTCATGCAGATCGAAGGTGTGCCCTACACCCAAGATCAGATTGATAATGCATCAGCCGATGCTCGCGCTCAGTCCAGCGAAGATGATCCAGGATCTGCAGCCTTCGCCAAGCGTTATCCCAAGGCCGTCGCCCGCAATTACGGTGGCCAACCTGGGGTTACAACAGAAGCAGATGCGCTCATTGCTTACCTGCAACTGTTAGGCACGAGTGTAGATTTCAAGATTTACGACGAAAAAGCTGGCATCCGCTGAGGAGGATAAGATGAACATCGAAGCCCTACTCAATGACGCACATGTTTGGAGTCTTGTGGTCGTCTCGATCACATTCCTCCTCATCGTCGCCTATGCGCTATGGCCCTCAATGCAATCGCATTTTGATGAAGCCGCGCAACTGCCACTTCGTGAGGATTAAGACATGACGTTAGAGACTGACAAATCCGGCCATGTCGATCATGCTCATGTGGATAGCCACACCGGAATGGCCACAACAGGCCATGAATGGGATGGTATTCGCGAACTAAATACGCCGCTTCCAAGGTGGTGGCTGACGATCCTCTATATGACAATCGTTTGGGCGTTCTTTTATTGCATCGCCTATCCAGCGATTCCGCTCTTTCAGACCTTCACAAAGGGTGTGTTGGGCTGGAGCGCCAGAGGCAGTGTGAATGAGGAAGTCGCTGAGCTTCGCGCCCAGCGGGGCCCGATGGTGGCTGCGCTCTCAAATGCGTCGCTCAAAGGCATCGAACAAACACCGCAATTGCGCAACTTCGCCATTGCTCAGGGCAAGGCAGCATTTGGTGACAATTGCGCCCCTTGTCATGGCGCAGGTGGTGGCGGCAGCAAGGGCTTTGCCAATCTGAATGATGACGATTGGCTATGGGGTGGCACGCTGGAGCAGATTTCGGCGACATTGACCCATGGTATTCGCGCTGGTGATGATCTTGGACACTTGGGCGCTATGCCAGCTTTTGGTCGCGATGGTATTCTCAAAGCGAATGAGATTTCCGTTGTTGCCGATTATGTCCGTTCATTGTCCGGTTTGCCTGTGACTACTGGTGCCGATCTGAAGACTGGCGCTAAGGTGTTTGCAGAGAACTGTGCTGTTTGTCACGCTGACAATGGCAAGGGCAATATGGAATTGGGCGCGCCCAATCTCACGGATGCTATCTGGCTCTATGGTCCTGAAAAGGCTACTATTGTTGAAGGCCTAACGAATGGCCGCGGCGGCGTTATGCCAGCTTGGGCTGGCCGTCTAGACGCGACCACGATTAAAGCGCTCACTGTCTATGTGCACACTCTTGGTGGCGGCAAATAGGCTAGAGTGACGGGACAAAAATTATGAGCGTAAAGCAGCAGCAACTTGATGACGCTGCGCTAGTAGAAAGCGGGGCCGAGGTCCCGCTTTATGCTGCATCTAAGACAATCTATCCGCAGAGTGTCGAAGGGCGATTTCGTAATATCAAATGGACGATCCTTTTCGTCACTTTGGGGATTTATTACTTTCTGCCCTTCGTTCGCTGGGATCGTGGCTTAGAGGCTCCTTCCCAAGCGGTGCTGGTTGATCTGGCTAACCGTCGGTTCTACTTCTTCTTTATCGAAATTTGGCCGCAAGAATTTTACTATGTGATGGGTCTGCTGATCCTCGCGGCGTTTAGTCTGTTTTTGATGAACGCCGTGGCTGGGCGCATTTGGTGTGGCTATCTCTGCCCCCAAACCGTGTGGACGGATCTTTTCCTCACCGTTGAACGCTGGGTCGAGGGTGATCGCCGCGAGCGAATGTTGAAGGCAACTCAACCTCTTAGCTTGGAGCGCGTGACCGAAATCACACTCAAGCATTTCACTTGGCTGATGATTGCTTGGTGGACGGGTGGTGCGTGGGTTCTGTATTTCGCCGATGCACCGACCTTGGTGGTTCAACTCGTCACCTTCCACGGCGAACCCGTCGCTTATGTTTGGATCGCCATTCTGACATTTACGACCTATTTTCTCGCTGGTTTTATGCGCGAGCAGGTCTGCACCTACATGTGTCCATGGCCGCGTATTCAGGCCGCCCTCATCGACGAATGGGCGCTCAATGTTACCTATCGCTATGATCGGGGTGAGCCACGGGGTTCGCTTAAAAAGAGCGAAGCGCTGAAGCACTCTGGCGCTAAGGCTGGCGATTGCGTTGATTGCAATCAATGCGTGAATGTTTGCCCCACGGGTGTGGATATTCGCGATGGTCTGCAGATCGATTGTATTCAATGCGGACTTTGTATTGATGCTTGCGATAATATCATGACGCGGGTCGGTCGCCCCACCGGGTTGATCGGCTATGATACTGAAATCAATGTAGAGCGTCGCGAAAAAGGCCTTGCGGCATTGCCGGTTCGGATCATCCGTCCGCGCACCATTCTCTATGCTGTTTTGATCGCGATTGTTGGTGGCATTATGCTCTACACACTCAACACGAGAAATGCGGTTGAGATGTCTGCGCTTCATGATCGCAATCCGCTCTATGTGACCTTGTCGGATGGGTCGATCCGTAATGGCTACACGTTGCGGTTGATCAATAAGCAGACGGTGGAGCGGACGTTCTTGGTGAGCGCCGAGGGGCTGACGGGTGCCAAGATCGAAAGCACTGCGATTGCAAGCGATTCTGCCAATAGATTGGTTGTGCCGGTGGGACGCGATCAAACACTAGAGTTGCGTGTGCTGGTGACAGTTCCTGCTCAACACGTTCATGAAGGTAGAAGTGAACGGGTGACCATTCGTGTTCTTGAGCCTATCAGCGGTGCCTTTGCGACCGTTGATGATCATTTCTTCATGCCTTGAGGGATCTAGCATGCCTACGACTCTGACTAAGGCCAAATCATCGGGCCAAGAGATGACAGGAAAAGAGCTGACAGGCCGCAAGGTGCTGTTGATCTTGCTGGCATTTTTCGGCGTTGTGTTTGCCGCCAATGGCATCATGGCGCGCTATGCTGTCCAGACGTTTCGCGGACTTGCCAATGACAGCGCCTATTCTGAGGGGCTGGCCTATGACAAGGACATTAAGGCCGCACACGATCAGGACGCTTTGGGCTGGAAGGTTAATGGGGCGCTCACGCGATTGGCCCCCGGACACTCGCGCATTGTCGTGACGCAGCTGGATCGTGATCAAAAGCCCAGCGAAAACATCAGCGTAAACGTGCTCTTTGAGCATCCTGTTGATCGTGTCCGGGATAAAACTTTGGCGCTGACGATGGAAAAGCCAGGTGTTTATTCTGGCGAGATTGAAATTGAACGTGGACAATGGGGCCTAGAGCTTCAGTTGACACAAAACGGCCAGCCCATTTTCCATTCGCAAAACCGTGTCCAGATTAGCGATGCTAACGCGGTGAAGTAATGGCCGAATTTCGAGATTTTTCGCATTTCGTTCGCACTCAATCCGATGGGTTTTGTGCGCTCGATCTGATTTTGGAAAATGTCGATTGCGCCGCTTGTTTTGGCGACATTGAATCTAAGCTCTTGAAATTCCCCGGCATTGAGCGCGCCCGCGTCAATATCACCTATGGCCGTTTGGCGGTGACTTGGCGCGAGGGGGCTGCGACCGCGTCTGGCGTGATGGATTATCTGGCCAGCAACGGCTATCGCACGCAGCCCTTTCAGGCGCAAAGCGCTGAAAAGATTGAACAAGAGCGCGCCAATGTCTTGCTGAAATGTTTGGCCGTGGCAGGCTTTGCCGCGATGAACATTATGCTCCTGTCGGTGTCGGTCTGGTCGGGCAATGCCACTGATATTACACCCGAAACCCG
>CAIUDK010000304.1 GCA_903897875.1 uncultured Hyphomicrobiales bacterium | reverse complement strand
GTGATGACTGATTAGCTGCGAAGCTCATTTAATGTTTTGAGCATAAAGGCGCATTGCCTAGAAGCGCATTAGTTCCTAATTCTTGATCTGTTATAGAATTAGGAGCTTTTCGATGCCCAAGAGACAGCATCTCGAATTCAAAGATTTGGACTTCAAAGAGCGCCCTCTTCTGGAAAAACACGGTTTAGTTGTAGCCGAACAAATTCTTGCCGATGCCAAACAGCGAGTGGCTGATCGCATTATGGATAACGGGCGCATTTCTGCAGCCTTACTAGATGAGCACCAACACGCAGCACACGGACTAGCGTGGCTAGCAACTTATGTTGAAGCTCTGCGTCAAATAACGAATTATTCAACCGCGGCTCAATCGAACGGCGCATTTGGAGAAGTGGAGCAATTGCTAGGCGCTTTTGGCTTTAGCGAGTATTTGGCCCAGATCTTTGGCGGTATCGCAATGAGCCAGAGTGAGTTTGTTCGCCTCACCGATTTCGGCCTTCAAAGCTCTGACTATATTGATGAAAAAATTGATCTTCTGATTTCTTCGGCATCGGATGTTCAGAAGAAGCGGAGACTCGTTCAGCTGATAAGTGAATCCTCTTTCTCTTCAGTCTTGGGAAATTCAGGACTGGACGAAACACTTGAAGCCATCCGCGATGAAATTCGAAAGTTCTGTGATGCGGAGGTAACTCCCTTCGCGCATGAATGGCATTTGAAAAACGAATACATCCCCATTGCTGTCATTCAAAAGTTGTCAGACTTGGGTGTTTTTGGCCTTACCGTCCCAGAAGAATTCGGTGGCATGGGCTTAGGTAAAGTTGCTATGTGCGTTGTGACTGAAGAGTTGTCACGCGCTTACATCGGTGTGGGGTCGCTGGGGACAAGGTCGGAAATTGCTGCGGAATTGATCCTGTGCGGTGGAACGGAAGAGCAAAAGGCGAAGTACCTGCCCTCAATCTCAGCGGGTGAATGTCTGACCACGGCTGTTTTCACCGAGCCCAACACAGGCTCAGACCTTGCGTCACTTCGAACACGCGCAGTGCGCGAGGCAGACGTCTATAAAATTCAAGGCAACAAGACGTGGATCACACATGCAGCGCGTGCGGATTTAATGACGGTCTTGGCCAGAACCGACCCCAACCAAAGCGGCTATCAAGGGCTGTCTATGTTCCTTGTCGAAAAGCCTCGGGGGTCAGACAGCGATCCATTCCCTGCTAATGGCATGAGCGGCACTGAGATTGAGGTCCTAGGCTACCGTGGCATGAAAGAATATGAAATTGCCTTCGAGGGGATGATTGTTCCCGCCAACAGTCTGCTGGGCAGCCAAGAGGGGCTAGGTTTTAAGCAACTCATGCAGACTTTCGAATCAGCCCGGATTCAGACTGCCGCCCGGGCCGTGGGCGTCGCACAATCGGCGTTTGATGCCGCTTTGAGATATTCGAAGGACCGAATTCAATTTGGAAAGGCCTTGATCGAATTTCCAAGGGTTATTGATAAGCTTGCAAATATGGCAGTCGAAATCCACATGGCTCGGCAAATCACGTATTTTTCAGCGCGGGAAAAGGACGAGGGGAAGCGCTGTGATCTTGAAGCCGGTATGGCAAAGCTTTTGGGAGCCCGGGTTGCTTGGGCCGCTGCTGACAACTCGCTTCAAATTCATGGCGGCAACGGCTTTGCCCTAGAATATCCTATTTCTCGGATTCTATGTGACGCTAGGATCCTAAATATTTTCGAAGGAGCGGCAGAAATTCGAGCACAGGTGATTTGCCGTCGCCTTTTGGAGGATTTTCAAAGAACAAACCATTAGTGGAAATCATCCTTAATGGGTCGGGTTGGCTGGATTGCTGCGGTTTTTGGTTATCGTTGAAGCAGCGGCTAACTTATTTCCCCAAGGAGGACCGCTTCACTATTGCAAAGCGTCTGACCTTGTAGCATATAGCGGTCGTCGCGTTCGCGCGGCATGGATGCGGGTGTAGCTCAGTGGTAGAGCACAACCTTGCCAAGGTTGGGGTCGAGGGTTCGAATCCCTTCGCCCGCTCCAGTTTATTTTGGCTAATAATCAGTTATGTCTTTGATCCTTGGTCTGGCTTGCAGGCCAAGCTGGGCTGCCTTAAGAGGACTCATCTCTTCTTTACGGTAGGACTACTGATATGCGCCTCGACGCTGTTTCCATCGGCCAAAACCCCCCCTTTGATGTGAACGTCATTATTGAAGTTCCGATTGGCGGCGAGCCGATCAAATACGAGATGGACAAGGACGCGGGCGCTCTCGTCGTTGACCGGTTCCTCTATACCGCCATGCGCTACCCTGGAAATTACGGATTTATTCCGCACACTTTATCAAACGATGGCGATCCATGCGACGTGATCGTTGCAAACACGCGCGCAATTATCCCAGGCGCAATCATGAGCTGCCGCGTTGTCGGCGTTCTCTTGATGGAAGACGAAGCTGGCGGTGATGAAAAAATTCTTGCCGTTCCATCTTCAAAACTCACTAAGCGTTATGACAAGGTTCAAAACTATCAGGATCTGCCTGAAATTACGTTGAAGCAGATTGAGCACTTTTTCGAGCGCTACAAAGATCTTGAGCCAGGAAAATGGGTTAAGATCATCGGCTGGGCAGGTGCTGATAGAGCACGCGAGCTAGTGCTTGAGGGCATTGCGCGGGCTAAGGCTGCAAAGTCTTAGACGCCGTTCGCTTTTCAAGGACAAAAACGGCTTGCTCGCCGAATAGATTCCATAACCACCAAGGCGCGTTGACACCAACGCGATTTCCAAATCGGTCGAGGGTGATGGCACGAATGATGTTCGCGTCAATTTCCTCGGCCAATGCGGCAAAGTCAGCAATCGTACAAAAATGTATATTGGGTGTGTCATACCAGGCATACGAGAGATTTTCTGTGACGGGCATGCGTCCTGAAAATGCGATCTGTAGCCGAATGCGCCAGTGACCAAAATTTGGAAATGAGACAATTGCTTTGCGCCCGATGCGCAGCATATGTTCGACAACTTCTTTAGGACGACGTGTCGCCTGCAGAGTTTGCGATAAAATCACAAAGTCAAAACATTGATCAGGATAATCTGCCAGATCGACATCAGCATCGCCTTGAATAACAGAAAGTCCTTTAGCGACGCATGCATTGACGCCTTTTTGAGATAATTCCATACCTCTAGCATCAACGTTACGTGTTTCTGCCAATAGCTTTAAAAGCTGACCATCGCCGCACCCGACATCGAGTACACGCGCCTGCGGCTCCACCATGTCTGCAATGAGCAGAAAATCGACGCGCGTCTTAGAATGCGCGCCCGATGATGTTTCCGTTTTGGTTGTCATGGTATCAACTTTTGTTGGCTCATGTTTAGAGTCCACGCGCATGAGCAGCGGCATTGAGAAACCCCTGCGTGGTCACAATGAGCTCTGGGACGTCGAGCAGAAATGCGTCGTGTCCTTTATCGGTCTCAATCTCAACATAGGAGACCGATGCGCCCGCGGCATTTAATGCGTGAACAATTGTTCGCGAATTTGATGGCGGGAACAACCAATCTGAAGAAAATGACACAAGGCAAAACCGCGTTGTCGTTCCAGCAAATGCACGTACAAGCGACCCCTCGAAATCATCCGCCAGGTCAAAGTAATCCATCGCACGGGTGACATAGAGATAGGAATTGGCGTCAAAGCGTTCCACAAAAGTTGAGCCTTGATGGCGCAGATAACTTTCAATTTGGAAGTCCGCATCAAAAGAAAATGTAGGTGCGGACCGCTCCTGCAACTTACGCCCAAATTTACGCTGCAGAGCCTCGTCTGACATGTAAGTGATATGAGCAGCCATACGGGCAACAGAAAGTCCCTTTGTTGGCTGAAGGCCCGCTTCAAAGTATCGGCCGGCTTTCCAATCGGGATCAGCCATAATCGCCTGCCTACCAACTTCATGGAAGGCAATGTTTTGTGATGAATGCTTTGCAGCTGCAGCGATCGGAATGCACGAAAAAACGCGCTCGGGGAAGCTAACTGCCCACTGAAGAACCTGCATGCCACCCATTGAGCCGCCTGCAACGCAGAAGAGCTGGTCAATCCCCAGATGGTCCACAAGCTTGGCTTGCGCCCGGACCATGTCCCGAATCGTGATAATTGGAAGTTCAAGCCCATATGGCTTAGCTGTTTTCGGATTCAACGATGCCGGTCCGGTTGTTCCCATGCAGCCACCAACCACATTCGAACAAATGACAAAATACTTGCTTGTATCAATCGGCTTTCCGGGCCCAACCATCTCAGGCCACCAACCAGGCTTACCTGTTATAGGGTTAGAGCTTGCAACAAATTGGTCTCCCGTCAGCGCATGACAGATCAGGATGGCATTGCTTTTATCGTGATTCAGTTCGCCGTAGGTCTGATAAGCAAGCACCCATGGCGCAAGATCGACGCCGGCATCCAAGCGCAAAGGCTCGTCTTCGGTGAATTGTATGGACGATCCCAGCACATTGGCTGAATCGATGCCTTTAGAAATTGAAATATCAGCCATGTAGGCGCTTTTGTTCTTTCTTTAGAACAGGTTGTTTTTTATATAGGAGCGCATGGTTTTGATTGTCAAGATAATGCAGATCGTAGGCAAGCCTTTGCTTCACGTCGAGCAACGGGTAAAGACTTCTCCCGTGACTCAAGCAGTGGGTTCAGAGCGTGACTGGCATCGATAATACTCCCAATCAAGTTTTGGGTCAGGTTAGAGAGGAGATTGATCTCCTTGATACTCAGATGCATGCGCTCTTAATGAAGCGCAGCGAAATCATTGATCGCCTCATAAAAGTGAAATCCCAGCAGGGAGGTGGATCGGCATTTCGCCCCGGCCGGGAAGCCGCAATGATGCGAATCTTGGCAGAGCGGCATGCTGGCAATTTGCCACTCGAAACAATTGAGAGCATCTGGCGCATTATTATTGCGACGTTCACCTATGCCCAAGCGCCCTACAGCGTCCATATCGATATGTCGGGGCAGGAACAGAAAGCATGGGACTCTGCCAGATTCCATTTTGGTTTTACCGTTCCTCTCGTGAACCACCTATCATCACAGGACGCAATCAGAGGGGTCATTGGCTCAACTGGTGATTTGGCCATGGTGCCAATTCGCGACACGCCAAATGAGGTCGCTTGGTGGGAGGCTCTTATCGGCGCCAATACCCCAAAAATCATCGCGCGCGTTCCATTTCTTGATCGGCGCAATCATCCCGCAGGATCGCCATTTTTCGTCATCTCAAAGCCCTTAGCCGAAGCGACCTCCCGAGAGACGGTCCTTTGTGCGGTCACCACAGACCAATGGGATGAAAAGTTGAGTTCTGTGATAAAAGATCACGAAGGAACCCTCATTGCGCGCTCAAAAATCAAAACCGGCCTATCAGCATGTATAGCTTTGCCCGAGCCACATGATTCAAAGTCTCTCGATAGCGCATTGAAGTCTGCTGGGCTCACCGATGTGCAAGTCGAGGAAATCGGCAGCCATGCTAGGCCCTATGTTGTCCAATAATTCATCCGACCCGAGAGAAAAAATGTCAGATCAATCCATCAGACCTATGCCTCGTAATGGCATCCTTGATATTGAGGCATATGTGCCCGGTCGGAGCCAAGTTGCCGGATCAGGTCGCGTCTTCAAACTATCCTCAAATGAAACTCCGCTAGGCCCTTCGCCTCTGGCAGTTTCGGCCATTGGAAATATTGATAAAACTCTCGCTCTCTATCCAGATGGTTCGGCAAAACTTCTACGCCAAGCAGTTTCCAAGAGATATGGTTTGGATGAGAATCGGATCGTGTGCGGGAATGGATCTGACGATCTCTTGCACTTGCTTGCCAGCGCCTATATTGGGCCGGGCGATGAGGGCATTTTTACCGAACACGGCTTCTTAGTCTATAAGATTGCAATTTTAGCAGCTGGCGGCGTGCCCATTGTTGCACCTGAGCGCAATTTCACGACTGATGTAGACGCTATTCTCTCAAGGGTGACTGGGCGAACTAAAATCGTCTATATCGCCAATCCTAATAATCCGACAGGAACATATATTCCCAAGGACGAGCTCGTTCGGTTGCACAAAGGGCTTCCGAAGAATGTGCTACTCGTCATTGATGGTGCCTATTCTGAATATGTTCAGAGCCCTGATTTTTCTGACGGCACTGAGCTAGCGTTGAAATATGACAATGTTGTCATTACGCGAACCTTTTCAAAAATTCATGGATTAGCAAACCTACGAATTGGCTGGTTCTTTGGTCCCCAAGCAATATGCGACACGATCAATCGAATTCGTGGTCCTTTCAACTTGAATGGACCTGCTCTTCTTGCGGGCTCCGCTGCACTCGAGGACTGGAAGCACGTAGAGCGAGCCGTCTCGCATAATGCGACATGGCTTCAATGGCTAAGCGCCGAGATTAGCAAGCTAGGTTTTTGCGTCACGCCGAGTGTGGGTAACTTTGTTATGATCCACTTTGATGCATCGCCAACGCAAGCACTAAACGCAGACGAGTTTTTAGCCGCTCACGGACTGATTGTGCGGGGATTAACATCCTATGGCCTCCCCTCGTGCTTAAGAGTCACTATCGGCACGGAAGAAGCCAATCGCTACTTCATTGAAGTTCTCTCTAAGTTCGTATCGCAGGGCAGCTCAAAGGAACACGCTTAGGAATGTCAGATAAATCATCCCCACAGACGATCGGCAAACTTGCGATCATTGGACTAGGTCTAATTGGATCAAGCATTGCGCGTGCCGCTCGTGAGAGGCATCTGGCGAATGTCATTGTCGCCTGCGATGGCTCGGAAGCTGTAAGGGATATCGCGCGTAAACTATCGCTTGCAGACACTGTTTTTGCTGACCCTGTTGAATGTATTCAGGATGCAGATGTTATCATCTTATGCACGCCCGTTGGTACATACGAATCCATTGCCCGATTGATATGCCCCGACCTCAAACAAGGCGCTATTCTATCGGATGTCGGCTCGGTCAAGAAAACTGTCGTGAGCGCAATCTCACCGTTCTTAAACAACACAATTCATTTCGTTCCTGCTCATCCCGTAGCGGGAACAGAGCACTCAGGTCCAGAAGCTGGTTTTGGAACTCTATTTGATAATCGTTGGTGCATACTGACGCCTCCTGAAGGCACGCCAGAATCTGCTGTCCAGCTCATCGACCGCTTTTGGCGCGATTTAGGATCAAAGGTCGAGATCATGTCGCCTGAGCATCATGATCTTGTTCTAGCCATTACGAGCCATGTGCCTCATTTAATAGCCTTCAATATTGTTGGAACCGCCGCTGATCTTGAACAGGTCACACAGTCAGAGGTCATCAAATTTTCTGCTGGTGGATTCCGCGACTTCACGCGCATCGCTGCATCGGATCCAACGATGTGGAGAGATATTTTCCTGAACAATAAGGAAGCTGTTTTGGAGATGCTAGGTCGTTTTACCGAAGATCTTTATGCGCTTCAGCGCATGATCCGTTGGGACGATGGCGAAGGGCTCCATGAGCTCTTTAGCCGAACACGCGCCATTCGCCGCAGCATCATTGCTGAAGGTCAGGAAACGAGTTCACCTGATTTTGGGCGTGGTAAAAAGTAAATTTAGCTCAACGATGTTTAAGTTCCGGGTAGTCTGACAAAGATTCCTCAATGAGCCTGTTTGTGCTGCTCTCAATTTTATCTTGAAGGGTGGCGAGGAAAACATCCCTTGGAAGCCCTGCTGGAATCGTTGGCAAGAATTCAACCAGCACCTTACCGGGCCGCTTCAGGAACTTGCGTCTTGGCCAAAATAATCCTGAATTGAGCGCGACCGGAAGGCATGGGACCTGATTCTGTGCATAGAGATATGCAACGCCGAACTTGTAATTGGGCTCGGCGCCGGCAGCACGGCGCGTTCCTTCAGGAAAGATGAAGATCTGACGGCCCTGCGACAAAGTAGCTTTCGATTTCTCGGCGACTTCAGCCAGCGCCTCGCGCCCCTTAGTACGATTAATTGCGATTTGTTCGGCCTTTAAAACATAAAGGCCAAACAATGGAATCCAAGTAAGCTCGCGTTTCAAAATAAATGTGAAGTCAGAAAAGAACCTCAAAAGAGCGAATGTCTCCCAGACGGATTGATGTTTTGGCGCGATGATACAGGGGCCAGTCGGAATATTTTCCGTGCCGCGAAACTCAACATCCAAGCCCACGATGTGTTTCAAAAGCCAAAGTGATCCATCACACCAGATACGCGCAACTGTGAACACATACTTTCTATGAAACATGAGCGCCGGAAGCCCGAGCAAAAGAATACATGTCAGAAACGAATAGAACAGAATATTGAAAGCCAGCGACCTTAGAAAGAGCATCATCACGTCCGTTTATCTGAGTGCTTTGTTATTACCAAAGTGACTTAAGATGTCTCATTAAAATGAGACGAGAGGCTAGGGCTGTGAGAAGTGCCGCGAGCACCGACACCATGCCTATTGAAATATATCCCGACAAAGAAAGTGATGTAGACCCAAAGAGAGCATTAACTTGATCGCCGCTTGCACCGTCTGACAAGAGAGGAAATATTTGGCTAGAGGATAGAAAAGCGATTGCTGCGAATGCGCCCCCCATCAATCCGCCTCTCAGACCTAGGCCAAGAAAATGTGATTGAAACTCTTTCGCGATGAAGGCGTTTTTTGCGCCCACAAAATGTAGCACATTAATAACTTCGCTATTGCTGGACATCGTACCATTCGTCACAAAGCTGACCGCCAAGACCATCGCTGTTAGAACGAGCACCAAAATGATGATGGCCCCAACAACAACCGTTCGGGCCATGGCTACCAAACGTCCTATCCAATGCGCATGATCATCAAGTGACGCTTGGGGTATTTTCTCTTCTAAATTTTTCTTGAGAGCCGCTAAGTTAGGTTTTGTTTGCTTTGAAAATTTTGCAAGAACGAGCCTAGGAATCGGCAAGTCGTTTAAACTAAGGCCCGTGCCAAGCCAAGGTTCTAACAGTCGCTCCGATTCCTTTTTCGATATAATTCTGACGTCCGTTAATCCTTGATAATTCGTCAAAAGATTGGCGACTACCTGCACGTCCCTATCAATATCCTTGCCCATGACTGGGCGTATTTGGACCGTCAATTCACTACTAACCGAGGATGACCAATTTCCAGCAGCTTCGCTAATCAGGAAGACGGCGCCCATAGTCAAAGACGCGAGAAAAGACATGATTGCAATGACTATCACAAGCGAGCGTCCAGCCACAGTATTGTGGGGAATAAGAGCAGCGCGCTGCTCTTTGTGAGAGAATAAATTCTCCCAAAACTTAATGATGCTTTTCACGCGTCAACCTCAATCATAAACAATCAGTCGCCCGTCGCTAAGGACCATGCGCCTCGCATAATCAAACTGATCCATCAAAGAAAGATCATGTGTCGCTATAAGTACTGAGGTGCCAGATTTTTGGAGTTCCACAAATAAGCGAAGCAAACGACGCGCAAGAGATGGGTCTACATTGCCCGTCGGCTCATCAGCCAGTAAGAGCTCCGGCCTGACAATGAGCGCGCGAGCAATCGCCGCACGTTGTTTTTCGCCCCCAGATAAGGTCGGTGGCAAAACATGAATTCTATGTCCAAGCCCTACCCATTGGAGGAGCTCCTGAACCTCCGCACGATAGCTCGATTCATCTTTTCCTTGAACACGCAACGGCAGGGCAACATTTTCGTAGGTTGTTAAATGGTCAAGCAACCGAAAATCTTGGAAAACCACACCGATACGGCGTCGCAATTCGGTCAGTTCGTTTTTCTTCAATTCTGCGACGTTACTACCAAATAACGATATAAGCCCCCGCGTGGGCTTAAGTGACAGAAGAACAAGCCTCAAAAGAGTTGTTTTGCCAGCGCCGGACGGGCCGGTCAGAAATTGAAACGAATTTGGCTCTATCGTGAAGCTGATATCTCTCAGGATTTCATTTCCTGATCCATATCGAACCCCAACATTTTCAAAACGGACCAAATTTACCCCCGAGATGGGCTCAGCGAGCCCCTGGCTTCGGAATGCAGCCAAAATGCCCTGTAGGAAGATAGAGTAGTTGTCTATTCCGAATGTCTAGCCGTTTAACATGATTTGGCATGTGAGGGGCATGGAAAAGATTTTGGCCTGACAGTGGAAACTGGCGCCATAGATGTCCACAATAGATAAGAGTCCGTTCCGCAAAACATAAAGGGGCACTGCAGATGAGGTCATTATTGTGGGCATGAATCGAAATTACAGCGGTATTGCCGAGCTACCGACTCATTTGCGCATATTCCCCCTTAGTGGAATTCTGCTGTTACCCCGTGGTCAGTTACCACTTAATATTTTTGAGCCTCGCTATGTAGATATGGTCGATGATGCATTAAAATCAGATCGACTAATTGGTATGGTGCAGCCTGCTGGTGACTCAAACAACAGCCAGAAGCTCCATTCAATTGGATGCGTTGGTCGCCTGACTCAAATTTCAGAAACCGGTGATGGTCGCTACATGCTTACACTTCATGGCGTCGCTCGCTTCCATTTGATTCGAGAGATTGTCAGCAAGGATACGTTTCGAACTTTCGAAGTAGATTACACGAAGTTTGAGCATGACCTTATCGATGAAGACAAAGCGGTTACCATCGATCGCCACCGGCTCTTAAACATCCTGAAGATGTTCGCCGACATCGCAGGCGTTCAAATAGATCTGCGCGGAACGGACACTATGTCGACTGAGGTGCTGATCAACGCCCTTGCAACGTTGGGAACATTTGAGCCCTCGGAAAAGCAGGCTCTACTTGAAGCTCCCAATCTTGCGGCGCGCGCCGAATTGCTCTCTGTTTTAGCTGAACTAGCTTCCGCCAAAAAAACGCACGGCGGCGATACAATTCAATAATTAACGCCAGAGAAGCAGTTTGTAATGATTCTTCAAATAGGAATTGAACCACCACAACAGTCTGTCGAGATTGATCGGAGATTGTTGGAGATATTGATCTGCCCAGTGACGCGAACGCCACTCTCGTATGATCGTGCCCGGCAAGAACTTGTCTCTAAAGCGGGGAATTGTGCATTTCCTATTCGGAATGGTATTCCAATCATGGTCCTTGAAGAGGTTCAGGCGATCGCGGGGGAACTTAAATGAACATTTTTATCAATGTGAATATTGGTGCAGATATGAAAGCGCTCAGATGTCTCCATTGAAGAATTTGCTTGAATCATTCGCTGTAGAGGAAACTGATAACGACGAATTTTTAGCCCCCACGGTCCCCGAAAACCGTCAAAGAGTGTTTGGTGGCTTAGTTGTCGCTCAAGCCTGTATTTCGGCGATGCTGACGGTAAGCGACAAACACTTACATTCGCTACACAGCTATTTTCTTCTGCCGGGAGATCCAAAGGAACCCATCAAGTATAAAGTTACCCGTTTGCGGGACGGAAAAAGCTTCTCGACGCGCCATTGCACAGCCCACCAGGGTAGTAGAACCATTTTTTCTATGATGTGCTCTTTCCAGCGCGAGGAAGGCGGTTTCGCTCACGAGACGCCAATGCCGGATGTTCCTGCCCCCGAGCTTATCAAGTTTCCCGAGGTCATTAGCGGGCTAAAGCCTGAAATGGCCCATGCGCTCAAAACCTATTTAAATGGGGAGCGCCCGTTTGAGATTAAGCCGGTCGACCTTGAAGGATTTCTAAATATCAGAAATTCAGCCAACAATGTTGGCCCGGAGTGTATCTGGCTCAGAGCCAATGGCACGCTGCCAGACAACAAAAATATCCATCTGGCACTGTTAGCCTACTTGTCCGATCTCACCCTCATAAACTGCGCATTAAAGCAGCACAGCACATCGATCTTTGATCGTAAATTGCAAGTTGCCAGCCTAGATCACTCAATTTGGTTCCATAAGCCAACGCCTATCGACGGATGGTTATTATATGTTCAAGACAGCCCATGGGCTGGAGGTGCCCGCGGGCTCTCACGCGGACAAATCTTTTCGCAAGACGGCTGTCTCATTGCGACAACTGCTCAAGAGGGATTGATCCGAACCCATTATTAATGTTTTCGCTTACCTTAATGCATTTATTTTAGGCACATGTGGCAATATTGAATATATTTTGAGCACTTATGATTGGTCTATCTGCCAATTGGTCTGAAAATCCCCAAAAACAAATTGGCACGGCCCTTGATTGCCTGAGCCCTAGGCATGGTCGCAGCTAGAAGCGGCTGGGCCATGACAGAACTAATTTTGGCGTCATAGGGACGCTGAAGAGTGCATCAAGCGGGAAAGATCACATGAAAATAGTTATGGCGATCATAAAGCCCTTCAAGCTGGACGAAGTCAGAGACGCTCTCACCTCTGTAGGTGTGCACGGACTGACCGTCACGGAAGTGAAGGGTTACGGCCGACAGAAGGGCCACACAGAGATCTATCGTGGTGCAGAATATGCGGTCAGCTTCCTTCCGAAGCTCAAGATCGAAGTTGCTGTGCCATCAGAACTATCGGCAGCAGTCATCGATGCGATCGTCGCATCAGCACGTACGGGCCAAATTGGCGACGGCAAGATTTTCGTCAGCTCGCTCGATCAGGCGATCCGTATCCGCACCGGTGAAAAAGACACCGACGCGCTCTGATAATTGGCAATTTTGAAGGAGTTTAATATGTCTATTAAGGACCACTCAAAGTCCATAGGACTGATGGCTGTTCTAGGTGCAGGAGCACTAGCGCTCACGTGCGGAACAGCATTTGCTGAAGAAGTTGCAGCCGTTGCCCCTGTTCCTAACAAGGGTGACACGGCATGGATGCTCATTTCCACCGCGCTGGTGCTGATGATGTCCATTCCTGGACTTGCCCTGTTCTACGGTGGACTTGTCCGCACGAAGAACATGCTTTCCCTGCTGACCCAAGTATTTATGATCGTGTCGCTCGTGTCGATCATTTGGGTCGTCTACGGTTATTCTCTTGCCTTTACAGAAGGAAGCAGTGCGCTCAACCCATTCGTTGGTGGCTTCTCCCGATTGTTTCTGGCTGGGATAACACCAGATTCAACAGTAGCTACGTTCTCAAACGGTGTTGTCATTCCTGAATACGTCTACATGGCGTTCCAGATGACATTCGCTTGCATTACGCCAGCGCTGATCGTCGGTGCATTCGCAGAGCGCATTAAGTTCTCCGCGCTCATCGCCTTCACGATTCTCTGGGTAACCTTCATCTATTTCCCGATCGCTCACTCGGTCTGGTTCTGGGCGGGTCCAGATGCGATTGCTGATGCTGCTAAGGCACTTGCTGCCGCGACAGACGACGCATCTAAGGCAACGGCTCAGGCCGCTCTTGATACCGTCAACGGTAGCGCTGGATATCTCTTCCAGTTGGGTGCTCTCGACTTCGCCGGTGGTACGGTCGTGCACATCAATGCCGGTATCGCAGGC
>CAIUDK010000303.1 GCA_903897875.1 uncultured Hyphomicrobiales bacterium | reverse complement strand
AGTCAGAGAATTTGAAATCGCCTTGAGCTGCAGCGCAATATAGGGCACAGCCCCAATGACAGCGATGAGGGCAACGACGGCGGCCACTTTTTCAGATTTGCCATAACGCGCGGCCACAAAGTCGGCGACAGATGTAATGTTTTGCGCTTTGGCCAAGCGCACAATGCGCATCAAGGCGGGATAAAACAGGCCAACAACAATCACCGGGCCAATATAGATGGGCAGAAAATCAAGCCCTTGGGAGGAGGCAAGCCCGACCGAGCCAAAGAAGGTCCACGAGGTGCAATAGACACCCAAGGTCAGCGCATAAATATAGGGCCGGGCGCGCGAGCTCATAATGCCGCGCCCTGTCGTGTCGCCATAATGGGCGAAAGCAAAGAGCAGGCAGAGATAGACCAGAGTGGTCAAAATGGCGACCCAGCCTGCCATGTGAAATCCTTTTTGTTAGCTGTGGCCACTTTAACGTCTTAGCCAAAGACTTCTAGCCGCTGATTGCGTTGCCAAAGGAAAAATCAGCGATAGGAAAAAGCCGAGGGCTACGATAAGCTTGGCTGATTAATCGATCAAATTTGGAGCTCACATGTTAAAAGATTTTCGTGATTTCGCCATGCGCGGCAATGTTGTTGATCTGGCCATCGGTGTGGTCATTGGTGCGGCCTTTGGGCGCATTGTTGAATCGCTCGTCAAAGACATCATCATGCCAATCGTTGGCATTGCCGGCAGTGCCGATTTTTCCAACTATTTTCTGCCCCTCTCGCGCTCCATCACGGCAACCACTTTGGCCGAGGCCCAAAAGCAAGGCCCCGTGCTGGCTTGGGGCAGCTTTGCCACCATTCTGGTCAACTTCATGATCGTGGCTTTTGCTTTGTTCATGGTGGTGCGCGCGCTCAATCGCTTGCAGGCGGCGACAATTGCCAAGAATAAGGCTGCTGCTGAAGCTAAGGCAGCTGAGCCAACCCCCACAGACGCTTTGCTGATCGAGATCCGCGATCTTCTCGCCCGCAAGGCCTAAAAGCCATCCTATCTAGAGCAAGGGGCTGGAAGGCCCCTTGCCCAAGGTGGGGCTCTGCTTTAATCCCAGAGTATGTCTGAGCCCAACAAATCCCGCGCCTTTGCGCCAGAAGATCCACTATGGCGTCAAATGGTGACGGTCGCAGCCGCTGGCCTTGGCGGCTTGGCCGCTGCCTATGCGCAAGTGCCAGCCGGCTATATGTCTGGCGCCATGGCCGCCACAGCGTTATTTGCCATGACCGGACAAGCGGTCCAGATCGGCGTGTTACTGCGTTTGGCAGCCATGTTGATTTCGGGTGTGTCGATTGGTTCGGCTGTCACGCCAGAGACTTTGCACAATATCATCACCTATCCCGTCAGCATCACCATGATGCTCTCAAGCGTTATTCTCATGACGGTGACATCTGCGGCCATTTTGGTGCGCGTATCGAAATGGGATCGCCCCACGGCTGTGTTGGCTGCCGTGCCCGGTGCCATGTCCTATATTATGTCGGTGGCCGGCCCCAGTGGTGCCAATGTGCCGCGCGTTGCCATCACGCAAATGATCCGCGTGTTTTTGTTGATGGGCATCGTGCCATTGATTGCGGCCGAAACGGGCGTGCATCTGGCAGGTCTGGGCACACGCCCGGTTGATCCGATTTTGGTGTTTGCGTTTCTCATTTTGGGTGGCGGCGCGATTGGCTATGTGATGCACACGCGGCGCATTGGCGGTGGCATGTTGCTGGGCTCAATGTTGTTTTCGGCCGTGTTTCACGCCATCGGCATTGCACCGGGCCGCGCACCAGATTGGGCCATGATCAGCGGACAGGATGTGATCGGTGCTTGGGTTGGCTCGCGCTTTGTGGGCTTTGATTGGCGCGCCTTCATGCAATCAGGCCCGGCCATGATCGGGTCGGTCGTGATTGCGATTTTGATTTCAGGCTCATTTGCAGCCCTTGGCACATACACGCTCGGCATGCCATTCGGCGTCACATTTTTAGCTTATGCACCAGGCGGTTTTGAAGCCATGACGGT
>CAIUDK010000302.1 GCA_903897875.1 uncultured Hyphomicrobiales bacterium | reverse complement strand
CTGACAATTGAGGACACTGTTTTGCCCACGCCTTACGGCACCAGCGGCAAGGGGCAGCTGAGCTCGATTGAAGAGGGCAAGGGCAAAATGCGCGCGGCGCTGAACGCGCGCACAGATACAAACCTAATGATTTTTGGCAGGACGGCTGCGCTGCAGATCAGCTCGCTTGACGATGCGATTGAGCGGCTGCGTGCCTACGAGGCCACCGGCGTCGATGCGCTGTTTATTTCTGGCGTGAAAAGTCATGAGCAGGTTGTGGCGCTGCATGCGGCGCTGAGCCTGCCCATGGTGTTTGGGGCGGCAGCACCTGCGGTTGTGAATGATCGCGCCTTTCTGGCAAGCCATGGCGTGCGAGCCTGTTTGCAGGGGCATTTGCCCTATATGGCGGCTATTCAGGCTGTGCAGGATTGTATGGCTGCGCTGCGCAATGGAACGCTGCCTGAGGATATAGCGGGACTTGCGCCGGCTGCTTTGCTCAAAAGGGTGACAAATGCCGAGCAGGTCGACAAAAACGCAGGTGATTGGCTGGGAGCTTAACGTTCTGGGGTGCTCGCGCTGCTGGAATGGCCTATAAGGGGCGACAATTCGAGAATCAGCGCAGCCTCAATGCAAGTGCAAACGAAAGCCAACATGTCCAACGATCAGATTACCGACGTTCCGCCAAACCATCTCTCCATTGATCCGCGCAGCCCGTTTTATAACGAGGAGGCGATCCGCCGCGACGTGGGCATTCGCTTTAAGGGCGTCGAGAAAACCAATGTGCACGAATATAACGTGGCTGAGGGTTGGGTGCGTGTTGAAGTGTCTACAGCTAAGGATCGTCGCGGCAATCCGATGATGATCAAGCTGAGTGGCACGGTTGAGCCTTATTTCCGCCTCGCAAAATAATTGGATCAAATCATGGATGATGGCCGCGCTGCACGCGACGACTTAGCTCTGCGCGAAATCGAGCCCAATGCTCCCATTGGGCCGATGCCGTTCCCAGCAGAGGATGCGCCCGAAAAGCTCTATCGGTTTCACCCATGTGGCGTGACCATTGAAGCGCCGCGCTCGATGCTGGCACCTGAGATTTGGGAATTGCTCTGCACCAGCCGCTATGAAGTGGATGAGCTGGCCAGTTTGATTGGCATTGTGCGCCCCGATGATTGCGTGCTGGAGCTGGGCGCTGGCCTTGGCTTTATCGGCACCTTTGTCGCGCGCTCACTCAAGCCGCGCCGCATAGTGTCGCTGGAGGCTGATCCGCGCGTGGCTGCATTGGCCCGACGCACACACGAATTAAACGGCGTTGAGGTCGATTTGCGCAACGCGCTGGTGGCCGCCGAGGATGGCGAGGTGGAATTCCACCTGCAACCAGCCTTCTGGGGCTCCTCGACCACGTGGCTGCCTGAGAGCACCACGGTGACGCTGCCAGCTGTGTCGTTCTCAAAGCTTTTGACTGAGGTGAAGCCAGACGTGCTGATCCTCGACATTGAGGGCAGCGAGGATGGTCTGTTTGAAGGCGTGGACCTCACCGGCGTGCGCTGCATCAGCATGGAAGTCCATCGCCGTCTCATTGGGTTGGCGGGCATTCGTCGCGTGTTTATGGCCCTCAGCGCGGCCGGCTTTGCCTATGAGCCATCGTGGTCGCGTGGCGCAATTGTCGTGTTTGTGAGGGCTTAGCAGGCGGGGCCTTTGTATTGCCTGTCGTGAAAGTGTCACATGAATCGGTCATTCTGGATATATGGATGATGATCGCGTTCTCATAGCCCTCTCGGCCCTTGCTCAAGCCACACGGATGCAGACGTTTCGTTTGCTTGTGAGCCGCGAGCCGGACGGCGTTGCGGCTGGCGAATTGGAGCGCTTGATTGGCGTGCCGCAAAATACGATGTCCACGCATCTGGCCGTGCTGTCTCACGCAGGCTTGGTAAAAGGCGCGCGGCATAGCCGCACGATTATCTATCGCGCCGAGCTTTCCCAATTCACACAGCTGATGTCGTTTTTGCTCAAAGATTGTTGTGGTGGAAAGCCCGATGTCTGCGCGCCCTTGATCGCCGATTTGTCTTCGTGTTGTCCTGTTAAGAGTGTGAGCCATGACTGATCACAAGTTCAACGTCCTATTTTTGTGCACCGGCAACACAGCCCGCTCAGTTCTAGCCGAAAGCCTGTTGCGAAAGCTTGGCGCAGAGCATTTCAACGCTTTTTCAGCGGGAAGTCAGCCCAAGGGGAGTGTGAATCCTTTTGCGCTGCGCGTGCTGGAAGCCAACGAATGTCCAACCGATGGCTTACGCTCGAAAAGTTGGGATGAGTTTGCCACGCCCGATGCGCCCAAGATGGATTTTGTGTTTACCGTTTGTGATAATGCGGCTGGTGAGCAATGCCCATTCTGGCCCGGGCAACCGATGACGGCGCACTGGGGCATTGAGGATCCCGCAGCTGTTGAGGGGACGGACATTGAAAAGCTTCGTGCCTTCAATGATGCCTTCAAGTTTATGCGAAATCGCATTGCCGCCTTTGTTGCGCTTCCGGTTAAGACGCTCGATAAAATGACGCTGACCAAACACCTTGAAACAATTGGCGCCCTGGATGGCGCATCAGCAAACACGACTGAAGGCGCCTAAAATGTCGATTTTTGAACGCTATCTGACGGTTTGGGTTTTTCTGTGCATCGTGGTTGGCATTGCGTTGGGCCAATTTATGCCCGGCGTTGTGCAGCTTGTGGGTGCGGCCGAGATTGCGAAGGTGAATCTGCCCGTCGCTGTGCTGATCTGGCTGATGGTTATTCCGATGTTGCTGCGCATTGATTTTGCAGCGCTGCGTCAGGTGCATGAACATTGGCGTGGCATTGGTGTGACGCTTTTTGTGAATTGGGCTGTAAAACCGTTTTCTATGGCGCTGTTGGGCTGGTTATTTGTTGGCACATTGTTTCGCGCATGGCTGCCGCACGACCAGATCAGTTCTTACATCGCAGGCTTGATTATTCTGGCTGCGGCACCGTGCACGGCTATGGTGTTTGTGTGGTCCAATCTGACAAAGGGCGAGCCGCATTTTACCTTGTCTCAGGTGGCGCTCAATGATGTGATTATGGTTGTGGCTTTTGCGCCAATTGTAGGTCTTTTGTTGGGATTATCGGCGATTGTTGTGCCGTGGGGTACGCTCGTTCTTTCAGTTGTTTTGTATATTGTTGTGCCTGTCATCATCGCGCAAATTATGCGGCGTCGTGTGTTGCGCACAGGTGGTGCGGCAGCGCTTGAGGGACTGCTGAGCGCATTGGGCCCAGTGTCAATTGTCGCGTTGCTGGCCACACTCATTTTGCTGTTTGCGTTTCAGGGCGCGCAAATTTTGGCGCAACCGCTCATCATTGCGCTGCTCGCTGTGCCTATCCTCATTCAGGTCTATTTCAACGCTGGCCTTGCCTATCTGCTCAATCGCCTTGTTGGCGAAAAACATTGTGTGGCGGGTCCATCAGCTTTGATTGGTGCCAGCAATTTCTTCGAGCTGTCTGTTGCAGCCGCCATCAGCCTGTTCGGGTTTAATTCTGGTGCAGCTTTGGCGACTGTGGTTGGTGTGTTGGTTGAAGTGCCGGTGATGTTGTCGGTTGTTTGGATCGTCAACAATAGCCAAGCTTGGTATGAGCGCGGGCTAGTGAATGACGCAGAACGGCGTTCAAAAAAGCCCCAATAGCCCAGCATTTCTGGGCCTTGCATTGCCATGCTCAGGATGGCGCAAAATTTGCTGATTCATCTTTGAAGAATGGCTGTGTAGGCTCTTAAAGCCAAGCTCTGGAGATGATGCGTGTCGACTGCTTTGACGGCTGCGAATGCGGCGACGACTTCGATTGTTCAGCAATTGGACAATGCGAATAAACTGTTCGATGCCATCGATAAGCAGGGTCGAGGCTATTTGCAACAGTCGGACTTTATGCAGATTTATGCTGGCATGGCGGTTCCAACAGCGGACTCCACTTCATCTTTTGCAGGCATCCAAGCGACGTTTCCGATTTCAAAATCAACTTTTAGCATTTTGCAACATCCAACATTTTCGCCCGTCTATGAAGAGGCGAGCCAACGCGCGACGTCTACATTCTCAATGATGGATACGGATTCTTCGCAAACGGTAACGCGCGACGAATTTCTGACAAGCATTGTGGGCACGACGACGGCTCCGACAGATGCAACTGGCACAACAGGCACAACAGATACAACAACACCAACAACACCAACCACACCTACACTTGCTGATGCGCAGGCCAGCGCGGATGCAATGCTCAGCATGTATGACACGACAGGCAAGGGCTATGTCGATGAAGCTGATATCGCGAAGGTATGGACAGCGGATCCAACCCTTGGCGATCCGACACAGGCCGGTGCTGTGATTGCTGTATGGGATAGCAACGGTGATGGTCGTGTCACGCGTGATGAATTGGTGACTGGATTCCAAGTGAGCAATCTTGCGACCAATATGCTGACGCAATTAGATCCAAACGGGCAGGGCTTTATTGACGTAAATGCGCTGACAGAAGCGGACGCAACTTCTGTGGCCTATCCTCTGGCAACACTCACGAGCTGGGATAAGGACGGCGATGGCAAGCTCTATCGTCAGGAATTGATCACCGGTATTCAATCGGCTGCAGCGCAATCTGCGACAACTTCGACGGCAACGACAACACCTAGTCAAACAGATCCGGCGACGATAGCTGCAGCGCTGATGACGCAATGCGATACGAACGGCGACGGATCAATCGATGTGAATGAATTGGCGACAGGCGCGGGGCTAGATGTTGCATCAGGTGCCAACGCGACTGACATTTTCAATGCGTGGGACACAAATGCGGATGGTGCCATATCACTCAGTGAGTTGACCACGGGCGTGAAGCAAATCCAACAAGCAAGCAATATTGTTTCGCAATATGACACCGCCAATAAGGGCTGGTTTGATCAGACTGATATTCAAGCTGCGATTGATAAGTCGGGAACGACGAATGCTAGTGCCGCTGATATTATGGCTTGGTGGGACTACAACAAAGATGGCATGGTCACTGTGACGGATGTTTTGGCAGGACTTGCCGCGGGTGGTTCCGTTGCCGTTGGCACAGATACGGCTGTGCCAAGCGTTGACGAAGTGCTGGCCTCGGTTGGGCTTTCGGGCGCAACCACGACCGCGGCCTCCACCACGACGACGGCCACCACAGCAACGGATACTACTGTTTCAGCATCGACATAAATGCCAACATCGCCTAAAAATACGCGAGGATCGTCAGGCGAGGGTGTCATGCGTAATCGGACAGTGAAGGCTCAGCATATCGCGCACCGCGATGATATTGCAGATTTGGTCACGCGCCGTCCTTTGCCCGGCCCGAATGTTGATCATCTCGATCCGTTCTTGTTTCTCAATCATCACGGCCCGCAGACTTATGCGCCCGGCAATCATGGTCTGCCATTTGGGCCACATCCGCATCGCGGATTTGAAACAGTCACTTTCATTTTGGAAGGTGAATTGTCGCACCAAGATTCCGGTGGGCACGAAAGCATTATCAAAGAAGGCGGCATTCAATGGATGACGGCCGGGCGCGGTTTGGTTCACTCTGAGCTGTCGTCGCAATCGTTTAAGGACAAGGGCGGCCCGCTCGAAATTCTCCAACTCTGGGTCAATTTGCCATCGCGATTGAAGATGGTTGATCCGCATTACGTTGGCCTGCAGCGCGATGACATTCCAGTGGTTGCGTCAGACGATGGCTTGGTGCAATTGCAATTGATTGCAGGCGAATATGGCGATCACGTGGGGCCGTTTGAATCCCTCACAGGCTTGTTCATGTCGACGCTTCATTTCAAAGCAGGTGGCAAACTCGCTTTGCCAGCCGCAAAAGATGAAAATGTTTTTCTCTATGTCGTGCGAGGTTCTGTTCAGGTTGCGGGCGCGCCCGTGAAGCCATTTCATTTGATTGAACTGAATGATGATGGCGACTGCGTTGAGCTGTCAGCGCAGAGCGATGCTGTTGTGTTGTTTGGACACGGGCGTCCTTATCATGAGCCGATTGTGGCGCATGGCCCGTTTGTGATGAACAGCGAGGCAGAAATTCGCCAAGCCTTTGCCGATTATCGCGCGGGAAAATTAGGCGCGCTTTAGAGCTTAGCGGTTATCTTCTAGAATAAATCCAGCTGCACGTTCGGCGATCATCATCGTTGGTGAATTGGTATTGCCTGACGTGATGAGCGGCATGACGGACGCGTCTGCAATTCTCAAGCCCGCAATACCGCGCACTTTAAGCCGATGATCGGTGACGGCCATAATGTCGTCAGCCGCGCCCATTTTGGCTGTGCCAACGGGATGAAAAATTGTACTCGAAATCCGGCCAGCAGCAGCGGTTAGATCCGCGTCCGATTGAATATCGACACCGGGCAAATATTCTTGCGGGTTGAACTGCGCCATGGGATGTGCGGCCATGATCTTGCGCACAAGTTTGAGAGAGTTCATTCCAACATCGCGATCATCTTGCGTGTCCAGATAATTGGGTTGGATGGCTGGCGCTTCAAATGGGTTTGCATTTTGAAGATGCACATGACCACGGCTAGACGGGCGCACATTGCAAATGCTCACCGTCATTGCGCCAAATGTGTGCAGCGGGTCGCCAAATTTATCCAAGGACAACGGCTGCACATGCATCTGCACATTGGGGCGCGCTTGGTCGGGGCTTGAGCGTGTGAATGCGCCAAGCTGCGAGGGCGCCATGGTGAGCGGCCCACGCCGGAACAGCAGATATTGCAAGCCCATCATCGCGCGATTGAAGAGCGATTGATATTCGGTGTTCATGGTTTTGGTGCCATGGACTTTGTAGATGGGACGAATTTGCAAATGGTCTTGCAGGTTTTCACCGACACCCGGCATGTCTTTGACCACGGGCACACCATGTGAGGCGAGCAAAGCAGCGGGGCCAATGCCGGATATTTGCAATAGATGGGGAGTGGCGATAGCGCCCGCGCATAACACAACTTCCTTGCGCGCTAGCAGAGTGATGTCTTGGCCATCACGATGAATCACGAGACCGGTGGCGCGACCATCTTTGACGATCAAGCGCGTGGCTTGTGATGACTTGAATAGCGTTAGATTTTTGCGATTGAGAACCGGCTTGAGAAAGCCGCGCGCCGAAGACCAGCGCCGCCCGTTCTTTTGATTGAGTTGGAAATACGCGACACCCTCATTCGAGCCTGTGTTAAAGTCTGGTGTACGTGGAATGCCAGACGCCTCGGCTGCGTCCGTGAAGCGATCAAGAACGTCCCATGTCATACGGGGATGATCGACGCGCCATTCGCCACCTGCGCCATGGTTTTTGTTGGCACCCAGAAAGTGATCTTCGTGGCGGATAAAGCTTGGCATCACGTCCGACCAGCCCCAGCCGGGCAGTCCAAGATCGCGCCAGGCATCGTAATCCTCCGCTTGTCCGCGCATGTAGATCATGGCGTTGATGGCTGAGGAGCCGCCCAAAACTTTGCCGCGTGGATAGTTGAGCGCGCGTCCACCAAGGCCCGGCACAGGTTCCGTTTTCAAGCACCAATCAGCGCGTGGATTGCCGATGGCAAATAAATAGCCGACGGGAATGTGAAACCAGATCCAATTGTCATTGCTGCCAGCCTCGATCAGCGCGACGCGATTAGATGGGTCGGCGGAGAGCCTATTGGCCATGACACAGCCCGCCGAGCCAGCGCCGACGATGATGTAGTCAAATCCAGTGTCGCTCATATGTTGTCCCCGAAGATCAGCACGTGTGGGCCGTTTGGGCATGACAATAGCTTGGTCGCCAGGGCTTGTCAGGGTGGAGCGTTGGCTAAAATTTTCAGGCTTATCAACAGCCCGATGGGAGCAAGCAATCAAGCATTTGATGAACGGTCAGAGGTGGTTAGCGTGATGTCTGATTATCCTCAAGACGGCGTCGGCTACCTTGAGCTTAGCATGCGGTTGCATTGGAGCAGATTGTTGAATAGCTTAGTCTTAACTATGGGATTATTGGTGGGAGAGAACGGATATGAAAAATCGTTTACTGGCATGTGGTTTAGCGCTTTCGATGAGCTTTACGGCTGCAAATCAAAGCCGTGCCAATGATATGGCCAATATCTTGATTGGCGTCGTTGGTGCTGTTGTTGTTGGCGCTGTGATCGCCAATGTTGTTGCCAAGCTTGATGAGGATGCCAAGCGCCAGCGCGATGCAGCAGTTGCGTCCGCTCGCCGCCGTCCGGCTGGTTCTTCGACAAGCTGGAAGGGCAAAGACGGCACGTCAGGCAAAGTGAAAATTGCTAAGGTTGAGCGGATGCCAGACGGCAAAGTGTGCCGTGAAGTTCAAGAGACAATCACGTTCCAGGGCAAGCCATCCACTGAAACCCGGAACGAATGCGCATGAGCCACAATCGGATCTGGGCCGCAGG
>CAIUDK010000301.1 GCA_903897875.1 uncultured Hyphomicrobiales bacterium | reverse complement strand
GATGTCCGCCTCGAAACAACTGCCGCAATCATCGACAAACGCCTGCGCGATAAGAAGCGCCTGCCTCTCGATGTTCTGATGGATGTTATGGACGCTTACATGGCCCAAGAAAATTTCGGCGCGGCAATGAGCGTTGCTATCGAAGCAAGCAGATTCGTGCATCCAAGGCTGCAAGATGTTTTGCTTGTGTCTGCAGAGGCGCGAGCGAAGATTGCAAATTCCAAAGGGCTGAGCAAGTCTGAATTGACACAACTTGAGTCGCTTCTCGATAAGGTGGCAGGAGCGAATGAAGAATGACCGCCCAGGCAACCCCACACGGAGACTCGCGTTGACCACGCCTGCACCATCCTCGCATGTCCAATCAGCATCGCCGCTGGACGTGCTGCTGACCGTGATGCGAGACGCGCACGAAACGGCCAGAAGAAGTACCGAAGCTCGCAAACGGCTTGAACGCGTTCTGTCCGCAGACAATTTCAAAAACAGAGAAGTGCTGGCTTCTTTGGATGCTTTGGCGCAGAAGGCGCAAGATCGCGCAGTTGAGATTGCAGCAAAGGCCGCTCCCTATGTTCACCCTCGTTTAGCTGCGCAGTCGATGGACTTGGAAGGTTCAATGAATTTTTCCAATATGACAGACGAACAGCTGAATGAATTCATTGCTGCAGCCTTGGAAAAGGTGAAGAGTTGAACGGAAATGTCGCATTGGCCTTCGCTTTGCGCGAGAAACAGCGCAGAGACGAACTTGGCCCTGCACCAAGGCCTCAGATCGGGCCGCAAAGCGAGTTCTGGAATACCAAGGCGAACATCGCAATTTACGGCGGAGCAGCAGGAGCAGGGAAAACATTTGCACTATTGCTTGAGCCGACGAAACACACACAAAATGGCGGCTTTTCTGCTGTGTTCTTCAGACGCGAGACACCACAAATACGAAATCCTGGCGGAATGTGGGATGAATCATTGCCGTTGTATCGCCGTTTCAGCGCTTTGCCGCTTTCATCTGTGCTTGAACATAAATTTCCGTCTGGCGCTCGTGTCAAATTCAGCCACATGGAGCGTGAAGATGACCGATTCAGCTGGGATGGCGCGCAAGTTCCATTGATATGCTTTGACCAACTTGAACATTTCACAAAGATTCAGTTCTTCTACATGCTATCACGCAACAGATCGGCGTGCGGCGTGCGACCTTACATCAGGGCAACTTGCAACCCTGACGCAGACTCGTGGCTTGCCGAGTTTCTGGCATGGTGGATCGACCAAGAGACGGGATTTCCAATTGCAGAGAGAGCAGGCATATTACGTTGGTTCATTCGAGATGGTGATCTGATCATATGGGGAGATTCGCGCGAAGAACTGATAGAAAAGTCTGGCGACGCTGAATGCGATCCAAAATCAGTCACATTCATCCCTGGCACCGTTCAAGACAATAGAAAGCTGTTGGACATTGATCACGGTTATTTGTCCAACTTGAAATCCTTGAACAGAGTCGAGCGAGCACGGTTGCTTGGAGGGAATTGGAAGGTTCGTCCGTCTTCCGGCATGTACTTCAACCGCTCTGAGTGCACCGTTGTGGACTCGCTTCCTTCCTCGTATGATACTCTCAAGAAAGTTAGAAGATGGGATTTAGCGGCGACAGAAGTTACAGAAGAAAGCCCAAATCCCGACTGGACAGCTGGAATTCTAATGATGTTGCAGCGCAATGGACGATACTTGATCGCTGATCTAGTTCATGAACGCAAACGGTCAAACAAAATTCGCGAATTGGTTAAGCGTGTAGCCAACAATGACGGTCACAGTGTCAAGATATGTTTGTCGCAAGATCCTGGCCAAGCAGGGAAAGAACAGGCCGAAAGCTATGTTAGCGAGCTTGCAGGATACACAGTCAAGACTGTTCGAGAAACAGGAGAGAAAACCGTTCGAGCGAATCCTTTCTCGTCACAGTGGCAAGCTGGGAATGTTGACGTGCTTCGTGGTGTATGGAATGAGGCTCTGTTTAATGAACTTGAATCTTTTGGTGGAGACACAGGCCACGACGATATTGTTGATGCCTGTTCTGGCGCTTTCTTGGAATTGGCGACGAACAACCTGTCTGTTTGGTCGAACCTAGGGAAATGAATATGGCACGCAAGCCTACAAAACAACACAGCATTGAAAAGGTGGCTGACGCAGCCAAAGCAGAAGACAATAAAGCCAGGCTTGATCACAAAGCGCAGTCGACGCTTGATTCCTTTGTCAACTTCCAGATGAATCTCGGGATTGGGGCGGACAACGCTCTGTCTTCGTCCAATTATGGTTTCAATCCAATCACGCGCAATCGCACGCAGTTGGAGTGGATTCATCGCGGTTCGTGGCTCGGCGGTGTTGCAGTTGACGTAATTGGCGACGACATGACTCGTGCTGGCGCTGAAATCCTTGGCGATATCAGCCCGGAAAACATTGCAGCGATTGAGGAAGCAACGACATCCCTCGGCATCTGGAATGTGCTGAATGATACAATCAAGTGGTCAAGGCTTTATGGCGGAGCATTGGCGGTGTTGTTGGTCGATGGTCAAGACATGGAAACGCCGTTGCGTTTAAATACAATTCGCAAGGGGCAATTCCGTGGGCTGTTGTCTCTTGATCGCTGGATGGTAGAACCCTCTCTTGGCGATTTGGTGCAGGAACTTGGCCCGAATCTTGGCATGCCGAAGTTTTATCGAGTGACTGCACAAGCTCCCGGTCTGGCTTCGATGAAGATACACTATACCCGTTGTGTTAGGCTGGAAGGCATTCGTCTTCCGTATTGGCAGCGTTTGATGGAGAATTTGTGGGGATTGTCAGTG
>CAIUDK010000300.1 GCA_903897875.1 uncultured Hyphomicrobiales bacterium | reverse complement strand
CCGTTTTGCTTTCCCAAAAGTAGAAATCCGATTTTTAGCTCAGGCCATTTTGCGATCACCTGAGAAAGACAAAGAAAAGGCTGTAAATATGTCTGAGCAAACAAAGTGGCCAACGCGAACTTACGCGGATCTCCATGACCACTTGGATCGGTTGCGTCAAGCAAACTTGCTTTACGAAATCAATGAGCCGGTGAACAAAGACACGCAGATGCATCCGCTTGTGCGTTGGCAATTCATTGGTGGTATGGCTGAAGAAGAGCGTAAGGGCTTTTTGTTCAACAATATTATCGACTCGAATGGCCGCAAATATAACATGTCGGTGATTGTCGGCGGTCTTGCATCGAATGCGGAAATTTATCGCATTGGCATGAATGTGGACTCCATTGATGACATTGGTCCAGCTTGGGGCAAAGCGATTGCGCATCCCATTCCGCCACGTCGTGTGGAAGTAGGGCAGTGCCAAGAGTTTGTGATCAAGGGTGAAGATCTGAAGGGTGCTGGCAAGGGGCTTGAGAGCCTGCCGATTCCAATTTCAACACCGGGCTTTGATGCCGCACCGTTTTTCACGGCAGCCTGCGTGATTACGGCTGATCCAGATACTGGCGTGCAAAATATGGGCACCTATCGTGGCCATTTGAAATCGTCTGATCGCCTCGGCATGATGATGCTTGAAAACTTGCGTGCAGGTGGTTTGCAGCATTGGAAAAAGTATAAGGCGCGCGGCGAAAAGATGCCGATCTCGATCGTGGTTGGTTGTCCGCCAATCATCAATTTCCAAGGGCCACAAAAATTGGGTCTTGGTGTTGACGAGTTGGGCGTTGCCGGCGCATTGGCTGGAGGTCCGATCAATATCGTGAAGGGCATCACCAATAATCTTTGGATTCCAGCTGAATCCGAAGTGGTGATTGAGGGCTTGGTTGATACGAGCGTACTTGAGCCCGAAGGCCCGTTTGGCGAGTCACATGGTTATGTTGCGCTTGAGGATTACAATCTTGCGATTGACGTGACGGCGATTACGCATCGTAAAAATCCAGTTCTAACTTCGTTCATCAGCCAAGTGACGCCGAGTGAATCAAGTGTGGTGAAGCGCTTGGCTTACGAGCCTTTGTTCCTGACGCATTTGCGCGATCATTTGGGTATCAAGACAGTGAAGCGCGTAGTGCTTCATGAGCCGCTTACCAATTTGCGCAAGGTTGTTCTTGTGCAGTTTGAACGTGGCGCAACGAAGTCGGAAATTTGGCGGGCCTTGCAAGGCACGATGACATTGCAAGCTGCGATCGGTAAATGGGTGATCGCGATTGATGATGACATTGATCCGCATAATTCAGACGCTGTGTTCTGGGCGATGTCCTATCGTTGCAATCCATCGAAGGACACGCTCATTATTCCGTATCGCGAGCCCGGCCATGGCCCGCGCATGGGAGATGAGACACTCGATTCTGCGATGCTGATTGATGCGACAATGAAGCATCCATTCCCGCCGATTGCATTACCTAAGCGCGAGTTTATGGAAGATGCCAAGAAGCTCTGGGAGCACCTTGGTTTGCCGACGCTCAAGCCACAATCGCCATGGTTTGGCTATTCACTGGGTGAATGGCACGATGATTGGGATGCGAGCGCTGATGCTGCGACGAAGGGTCTGTGGCCGCAACGCGACGCAGAATATAAATCGCGTCAACGCAGCGACATGCAGCCCAACAGTGCTGTGCGGCCGGCTAAGGGCAGCTAATCTGCCCTTCTGATTGATACATTGAATGCCTGAGTGTTAACGCACTCAGGCATTTTTCGTTTGTGTTCGCTCTTCATGGTATTTGGGCATTGTGGTGCTTAAAGATTTCCCTTAACCAGATATGAGATAAAAATGAGGCCAGCGTCGATTGGCCGATGTTTCGGGGGAAACTTTTGATGGCTAAGATACACTTGTTGGCTACTGGCGTTGTCGCAGCGCTAGGGGTTCACACCGGCGCTCACGCACAAGAATCGGTCGCCGCTTTCTATGCTGGCAAAACAATTACGCTGACTGTCGCAGCAGGGGCGGGCGGTAGCTATGATGTTTATTCGCGCGCGCTCGCCGATCATTACTCCAAGCACATTCCGGGCAAGCCCGTTATTGTTGTTAAGCTCACGAGCGGCGTTGGTGGTGGCATTGCCACCGCAATTCAGCTTGAGAACACAGCGCTGAAAGACGGCACTGTGATTGGCATGACGCAGCAGACAAATCTGGTGAGCCAGCTCACGGAGTCAGCTGCTATTGGAAAATACGATGTTGGCAAATGGAATTGGCTGGGCCTGATGGCTCCCGTCCGCAATATGCTGGCTGTATGGCATACCGCGCCCGCTCAGACGCTTGAGGAAGCCAAGACGCATGAGGTGATTATTGGTGCAACAGGTCGCGCATCACCAACCTTCTCAGTGCCGCAGGCCGTGAACCAATTGCTTGGCACAAAATACAAAATGGTGCTTGGCTATCAGGGCGTTAACGATCTCAATCTCGCGATGGAACGCGGTGAGATTCAGGGCCGAGGAGCGTCATGGAGCAGTGTTATGATTCAAGCGCCTCAGTATATTTCTGAGGGCAAGTTGAAGGCGCTTGTAGTGGATGGTCTCACGCGTGAGCCGAGCTTGCCAAATGTGCCATTGCTGGTGGATTTTGCGACGAGTGAAGAACAGCGT
>CAIUDK010000299.1 GCA_903897875.1 uncultured Hyphomicrobiales bacterium | reverse complement strand
CAAAGTTGCGCTCATTTGCCCGCTCCACGACGCGAGCGCGCGCTCATCCAGAAGTAAAACCCAAATAGACCGAAAATATATCCAAGGCCGCCCAACACATCATGCAGCGTGGTGCGCTCTTGATAGGCATCGAGCTGAATACGCAAGGGCGCAATTTGGCGCGCTACGGATTGCTCCACCAGACTTCGCAAAGTGTCATCAGTATCAAGCACTTGCTGAGGTTTGGCGGGTGCGGTCACGGGCGCCACTGCGCCCTGCCCGGCTGTTAGACTGAGCGGCAATTCGTCTGCCAAAACAATGAATTGGGCAATATGGCCATCCCCCGCATCGACATCGATCACCTGATCGGCGCGGGTTTGGGCTGCGAACTGAAAACGGCCCTCGTCATCGGTCTGTGTTTGGCCGGCAATTTTACCATCAGCGCTGATGGTGACTGGCACATCCTGCGCCCGCCCGCCGGGAACAAAATACGCGTAACCTGAGATAGTTAGCCCCTCAGCCGTGGCAAATAACTTCAACTTATGGGCCGCGGCTGGAGTGGCCGACAACATGCTTGAGGCCAGCAAAGTCAGCGCCAATCTAAGCATGGACGGTGCCCTCAACAGACCCAGCCAAGACTTCCGGCTTCACGCGCAAGAGCAGACGCACCAGAGCACCAGTAAAGAAAGCCTCAATCACCATGACAGGCAGATGAGCCACAACAACAAGCTGCGCGACATCCATAAAAGCTTTGCCAGACAGCGCTAAAGTAAGTGCTACCAAGCAAGCTGTCAGAAAAACACCAAGAGCGGCAACACTAGCGGCTGCAAAACTAGCCACCCATTCCTGTTCAAAGCGTCGTGACCATTGAAACAGCGCGCCGCAAATCAGTGCAGGCACTGCCATATTCATGACATTGACGCCCAAAGACAGCACACCGCCAAAGCCAAACAGAACCATTTGCAAAATCAACGCAATCAGAATGGCTGGAAACGCTGCGCGCCCCAAAGCTATACCTATCAAACCATTGAGAATGAGATGAACCGAGGTGGGGCCGACGGGGAAATGGATGAGGGAGGCCACAAAACAAACCGAGCTCAACAGCGCCACCGCCGGAATCCGCTCATGAGTCAAAGACTTAAGTCCGTAGGCACAGCCGGCCACGGTCACCGCGACCCCTGCCGCGAGAACTGGCGCTGACAATATTCCGTCTGGAATATGGGCCACGAACTGTCTCTCCCTGTTTGTTATGAACTTCTTCCTCTTTTGTCACACACAATGGCAGAGTCAAGCCAAAGGCTCCGCTGGCAACCCCAGCCAGCGCCGCGTTTTCTTGCGTTTTACTATGTATTTCAGAAGCTTACGGCTCAGCATCCGGTTGCCGAACCATCTGGGCATTGATGGCGTTGTCCCGCTCACTAGGACCCAAGCCACCGGAGTTGCCATGCCATTTCCCTCGCTTAAAGCCCTCACCAGCACTGCTATGCTCTTGGGTTTTCTGCCCTTTTCCGCCTCCGCCCAGCCCGCGCCCAAACTCACCGAGCAAGAGGCCTATGCGATTGGCGTTGAGGCCTACCAATATTTCTACCCAGCCGTGCTCATGGAGATCACCCGCAAAGTATCCACAAATACAGATGCGCCCGGCATGGGCGTGATGAATGAATTCCAACATATGAGGACTTTCCCAGATGCCAGTTTTCGCACCGTCGTTCGGCCGAACTTCGATACGCTCTATTCAGTTGCTTGGCTTGATCTGAGAAAAGAGCCGATGATCGTATCAGCACCCGACACGAATGGTCGGTATTACTTACTCCCGCTGATTGATATGTGGACGGACGTCTTTGCGGTCCCCGGCAAGCGCACCAGTGGCACCCAAGCAAAACAATTTGCTGTGACTTTTCAGGGCTGGAGCGGCAAATTGCCCGACGGCATTGAGCGCATCAATGCGCCCACGCCCTATGTCTGGATTATTGGGCGAACCCAAACCAATGGTGCAAAAGATTACGACGCTGTCCACGCCATTCAAGACGGCTATAAAATTACCCCGCTCTCACAATGGGGCCAAAAACCTCAACAAACAAAGCTAGTTATCGATCCAAGCGTGGATATGAAAACACCGCCGCTGGAGCAGATCAGGGCGATGTCGGCGGAGACATTTTTCACGACAGCCGCCAATTTGCTGAAGGAAAATCCGGCTCATATCACCGACTGGTCAACTTTGGCCCGGCTCAAGCACATCGGCATTGAACCCGGCAAGAGTTTCTCCTTCGACAAAGCCTCTATCCAACATGTCTAGAGCGTTAGCGAGTACGCGGAGCGTCGGATTCTCAGGCATAGCCATTCTCCCTCAGTTCGCGCTCTAGCTGCGCAAT